>JBCCIM010000094.1 GCA_039111535.1 Bacteroidota bacterium
CCTTAATTTCGACTTTGAATTTCCTAATTAATGCACTTGAATCAGTGGGTTGGATGTGATTAGCGTCTGGTTAGACGTGTATTTAGAGCTTTTGTGTTTTGTTTTTAGTTAAATCGATAAACTCGGCTTCTGTAGTGCTTTTTAGGCTAAGAATAGCGTTGATTTGATCGTAAAGCCGTTGCTGTTTGAGTGGTTTTGGCAGTACGCCGGACAATACAGCGTCGGTTACTCTGCTGCCAATCATAGGCATCAGCACAATGGGCAGGTCTTTGTTACTCTGACGCATTTGATGTGCCAGGGTCAATCCGTCTAGTACGGGCATATCCAGGTCGATAAGTGCGAGGTCACAGACATGTCCGGCTGCATACCATCGCATGGCTTCGGGGCCGTTTGCAAAAACCGTGGTCTGCATGCCCCAATTCTTTAGCTGATGATTGAGAAAGCGTCTTACGTTGACATTGTCATCAACAACGAGGATATGTTTGCCGATAAACCAGGGCTTACCCTGTAAAGGTATTTCTTGCCTGGATGCTTTCTGGACAGTCAGAACAAATTGAAAGACAGCGCCTTGTTGCCCATTGCTCTCGGCCCAAATTTTTCCACCGAGAAGTGTGCACAACCTTGTACTGATTGCCATACCGAGTCCGATGTCGCTTTGTGATTTGCGTAAGACATCCGAAAGACTGCTTTCAAATAGGCCGGCCAGTTGCTCTTGGGGAATAGCGGGACCACTGTCTTGCATAGAGAAATAGACAACGTATCCTTCAGATGTCTTCTCTAGCAATTTAGCCGTTATGTAAATCTCACCATTGGTTGTCCGTTGTACTGCATTGGACAGCAAGTTTTGGATCACCTGTTTGACGCGTACCGGATCTGAAACAATAGATGCAGGGATGCTGGGATCTATTGTATAGGACACTTCGATGTTTTTCTGCGAAATCCTGTTAATAACCAGATCAAACGCGTCTTCGATGCAGTCCCGTAAGATAAATGGTTTCTCTACAATTTCGATGTCACCCGCTTCGATATTGGAAAAGTCCATAATATCGTTTGTAATCGACAGCAAAGATTCTCCTGATGAGCGGATTGAGTAGACAAAGTCGCGTTGTTGACCATCTAGCGGCGAGTTATCCAGTTTGCCGGCCATCTCTATGATACCTTGCATGGGTGTCTGGATTTCGACACTCATATTGTTCAAGAAGGCAGACTTGGCCCGGTTTTCAGATTCGGATACTTCTTTGGCAAGCCGGTGCGCATCTTCAGCCAGGCGGAGGTCTTTAGCTTCATCCTCAAGTTGACGCATTTGCAACTGCAGTGCCTGGGTCTTCTTGATAAACTGCTCCCTGTCCTGATAAGTACGCTCTTCGATGAGCGTTTTTATTTTGTTTTCGCGTTCAGAAATTTCACCGAGTAATTTGTCTTTTGTATTCCCGATGACGGCAATAGACCAGATACCGAGTAGTGAGATACTGCGTGAAAACAGATCAAAGGTCTCCAGGTTGATCCCGTGTCTGAACCAGTAGCCGCCGGCAATGAAGAGGGTACAGAGGCAGGCCAACATGAGCGTGTTTTGCCTGTTGCGTACCCAAAGCGATAGAATAAACAAGCTTTGGTACAGTATGCCTCCGGTATTGAATCCGGGCAACAACAGGTCTGCCAAAAAAAGAATGGACGCAAGCAGAATTGCAAAAAATCGAAGACTGCTTTCTCCTATTTGCTGGAGGTTTATCATGGGGCCATTGGCCAAAAGCTGACAAATGATTAGGCAGATGCCTTCAGTATCGGCAGTTTGTCTGAAAGCAGAAGCAACGCCTGCGTCATTTTCTGAATGCTAACCGGTTTTTCTATCCAGGGCAGGTGCTGCAGCGTGCTGTGTGAGTGCGTGTGTTTCTGTTTCAAATCATCGGTCAAAATCACAACTGCAAGGTTTGCATATTCAGCCTGTAATAGCATCGATGATAGCTTTTCTGTATCCATATCAGGCAGATCAGCGTCGAGTAGTAACACGTCAAATGAATTGTCTTGTAACGTTTGGGTGAGCCGCTGAAAATTGGTTACTGCCTGGACTTTGTGTCCAAAACGTGAAAGCATTTTAGATACAATGCGCTGGTCAAAAGCGTTGGTTTCAGCCAGTAAAAACTGCATCGAGGGAAGCTGTGAAAGGGATTGGGCTGATAATTTGTTTGTGGTAGACGAAGATGGTTTGCGGCTTTCTATGGCCGATTCAATTTTTGCAAGCAGGACCGCGTATTTTATTGGCTTCGCACTGGCAATAATTGGTTCTTCAAATTTGACTCGCTTACTGATTGGCAGTAAAGCTATAATCGGAATCTGATGACTTTTTTCTGTTATCCAGTTGTTGAAGGACGGGTCGGCTTTCATCAGCACATGATCTGAAATGACGACATCTGGTGTGTGTCGGAGGTACCACGACTCGTTTCGTGAGGTGCTGTTGGTGCTGTAGGTAACCAGACCGAATTGTTTGAGCTGCTTCGCTAGTGCCGAGCGAAGTGCGGCATTTGACGCATAGAGAAATACCACTTTCCCATTTGCAACCGGAGAACTGGAGCGCCGGCCAGCATGTGGCGCCGCTTTGGTTACCACAGTAAAAAAGAACGTCGATCCTTCGTTTTCTCTACTCTCTACCCAAATCTCGCCTCCCATAATATGGCTGAGTTGGGCGCAAATGGACAGCCCAAGCCCTGTACCACCAAATTTTCGCGTTGTAGAGGCGTCTACCTGCGAGAAAGCATTGAAAAGCCGGCCGATCTTATCTTCCGGGATTCCGATGCCTGTATCTTTGACGGCAAACTGCAAAACAGTCTCATCGGGCGTTGCTGATTTTACACTGGCGGATACAACCACTTCTCCTTCCAGGGTGAACTTGACAGCATTGCCGAGCAAATTGATGAGGATTTGTCTGAGCCGGGTTGAGTCGCCATGAATAAGTTCGGGCACATCAGGCTCAAAATCGTAGACCAACTCTACTCTTTTATGACGAAGCCTGTTGGCTACCAGGCCGCACGCTTCTTCGATACAGGTGTGGAGATTGAAGGTATGCTCGTCGAGCTCAATCTGGCCGGCTTCTATTTTTGAAAAATCGAGGATGTCATTAATAATAGAGAGCAGCGATTCGCCAGACGACCGAATGGTTTGTACAAAGTCTTGTTGCTCTTCATCGAGCCCTGTTTCGAGCAACAGGCTCGCCATGCCGATTACGCCATTCATCGGTGTACGGATTTCGTGGCTCATGTTGGCCAGGAATTCTGATTTTGCCCGTGTCGCTGCTTCCGCTTGCTCTTTGGCGTTTCGTAATTCTTCTTCTTCTTCTTTCCTGCCGGTAATATCTCTGTTGATAGAAACGAGCCCTTTCAGTTTGCCTGTTTTGTCGTAAATGGGTTTGAGGGTACTGTCTCCCCAGATCGGGTCACCCTGTTTATCATAAAGCCAACCCTCATATACACATTGCCCCGTTTTTTTAGCTTCGTCGAGGATGTCTGCAGCGCGTTTGTTGCCAGTTTGGCCGGTATCAAAGAACAGGGAGAAGTGTTGTCCTATGGCTTCTTCGTTGGAGTATCCCGTTATGCGGGCTGCTTCTTTATTCCAGCTTGTAATATGTCCCTGGTGATTGATCGTATAAATTACAAATCCTGTTGTGCCTTCAAGAATCAGGCGAAGGCTTTCGTCTTGCTCTTTCAGCAGGTCTTCTGCCAGGTTGCGCATGGCAATTTGTTCTGCCAGGATTTCCGACAGTGATAACAGGTCTGAATCAGACAGGTCGTGTTTAAAATGCTCAATCTTGAGCGCCGCAATAGAATTCTTAATGTTGTTGAGCACGATGGCCTTTTTGGTCGTTTCGTGCTGCAGAATGGCATTCACCCGGATCAACTCCTGGGTATTCAATTGCATGGAGTCGTGCAAGAACTCCTGTACAACATCATTTTGCTCGTAAGTGGTACTAATCAGTGAAATGAGTTTTGACAATTCATCACTGATTGGTGCATCTTCACCCAGCGTTTTTTGGATCTGACTTATGAGAAGCGGGTGTGGGTGCATCGTGCTGATAGCGGACGTTCGATGAATCGACGCGTCGGTGAGCTGGTGGCTCCTTTTCTGTTGCGAAAACTACGCGCCGGCGCAATATCTCCTATTATCAGCACTACCGTCGGGGAAATTAAGCCCGCCGGGGTCAACTTTATGGTCTTGGTCCGAAAAAATTACCGACAAGCAATCGGTAAGGCCTGTCGGACGTAGTAGTGAGGATCTATTTATTCTTCAGAGGGAGGCACAAGCGTCGCTTCTCCACCCAGGGCCATTTTGCCTCCGCAGTACACATAGATTCGCGCCTTGACAAACTTTCGCTTCTCAATTTTCTCCGCAATTTTTACTTCAACCGTTATTTCGCTGTCAACGGGCACGGGGCGGACAAACTTGGATGAAATGGCAACCGCTACGCTGCCATAGCCAGGAAAGTCTTTGCCAAGAACTTTCGACACCACAGCAAGCAAAAATACGCCATGAACGATGGGGCGCTCAAATTCAGTAGATGCTGCGACATATTCAGGGTCAACGTGAATCGGGTTGTCGTCTCCAGATACTTTTGCAAAGTCGTGTACATCGTCGGCCGAAATAAACCGGGTGAACGAATAGGTATCGCCCACTTGCAGGGATTGGTAGGTATGTTTGATGTCGGCCATAAGATTTAATCAGGGAATAGGTGGTCGGAGACAAGCCGGCAAGCCAGCAGCCGTAAAAAACAAAAACTAACCGGTAAAAACCAGCCTGGGATCCCTGCCTTGTGATGCTCACCAACTTTGGTGATGGATGCGTGGATTTGAGCGCAAGCGGTAGGCAGGTACAAAGAAACCCGGTGTTAAGGCTGCCGTAACACCCTCGCTTTCCCCACTGACCACCCAATTGATGACCACCCCGCGCGAAGGAGACACAGATAAGCCCTTAGCCTCTGGCGTAGTCGCCTGGTTTGAGCAAGCCTTCAGCGAAGAAGCCCGGAAGCTTATGGCAACCTGGGGGCGGCGTTTGATGGTGCTGGGGGTTCTGGCATTTCTCGTCTATCAGCTTTCAGGGGTAGGATGGGCCAATATATGGAAAGACATCCCTACACAACCGCTGTTCTATTTGATTTTTGTAGGGATGTACCTGGGGCTGCCCGTAGCTGAATCGTTTATCTACCGGATGATCTGGGGGGTACCGTTTCGCGATATCTTCCCTGAAATGATCAAGAAAAGGGTCTTTAACAAGGAGATTCTAAACTATTCCGGAGAAGCAAATCTATTTCTCTGGGCAAAGGACAGGCTAGGTAGCTCAGGCCGGCACATTCTGCGTGACATTAAAGACAATACCGTTGTGTCGTCGCTGACATCCATGCTTATTGCGCTAACGTTGCTTAGCACGTTTCTACTCACCGGCGTGATACCGCTTGAATTGGTGTTGGGGAAGGTGCATTGGGGATGGATAATCGGCGGTGGTATTTGTTTGGCCATGCTGATTGCGTTGGCCCTAAGGTTCAGAAAAAGCGTCATTGCCCTGCCGGCATCAATGGTTAGGAAGTTATTCGGGATGCACGTTGGCCGGCTTGTGTTTGTGCAAACGCTGCAAATTCTTCAGTGGATGACGGTAATGCCAGATACGCCCGTAGTGGCGTGGTTTATTCCCCTATCTGCACAAATCGTTGCAAATCAGATTCCGTTTATGCCGTCGAAGGACTTGCTTGTAGCCGCTGCCAGCCCGGCTTTTGCCGGTATGATGGATGTGTCAACTTCCGTGATGGCGAGTATGCTTTTGGTGACGGCAGCACTCGACAAGCTGGTCAACGTTATTCTTTTCAGCTACCTGAGTTTCAAAGGAAAATAGCCAGCTATTTTTTGGTAACTCCGCGTGCCGTATTTTAGGAGCCCACCATCCCCCTCAACCCGTGAAAAAGGCCGGTTAGTGCATTGGCATCGGATTCTGTAGCATACAAAAAGTCGATTAAGGCAATAGGCATAACTTTTTTAGTGTACGCGTTGCTTGTGGCAACACACCTGGGTGAGTTTTGGCCTTTTAGCATTTACCCCATGTTTTCCCAGGCCGGTAATCCCTGGAGCCGATCCATCGTGAGAGACCTGTCGGATTTACCCGATGATGGCGCTGTGCCCTGGCAGACCGTTGATAGCGATGCCTTGCCAGGTAAGCCCGTTGCCCTGACCGAGCATGGCGTTGATCCCATTGACCTTGCCAATTTTGTATCCAAAACGGAAAAATGGGATACGGACCGTGTAGAAGGATTGCGCAACATGTTCAGGGCTGATCAGCTAGCCGGACAAAAGCTGCTGGTATTTCGCGCCGGCGGTGAAATGAATGCACAGGACTCAGTTGTGCTTCATTTCGAGCCATATGTACTCATTCACGAGCAAGGGGCGCAGGTCAATCCCACGCTACCCCGTTAAACCACCAGATACAACGTGTCATTAATTTCCACGATTAGTCGCGAATTATTCGACTTCGAGCGCGAAGAAACGCAGGGCGAACTGGTCTTCTTCAAACTGTTCGAACTGTTCATTATGGGCAGTGCCATCCACATGGCATGGGATTGGGGGTTTTATATTCTGCGTATCAGTGATCTGGTCTTGCCGCTGGGTATTGCCAACTATTTTGATGTATCCATCTTCTTTGGCAATGGCGCTTCGCTCGTGATTGCCGGCCTTATAGCGATACTCTGTGTGCTCGGCTTTTTTCGAATCAACAAGTATTCGTATCTGGCGGCGTTTCTGTTATTTCACCTGCAATTTGCCACGCGGTATACATTGGGTGAAATCCCGCATAGCTCGAATGTGGTAGGCATGACCGTGTTGGGATTTGCCACGGCAATGCTTGTGTTCTCCGACGCTCGTGTGCGCCGGCGTTTCACGATGGGATATACCTACTTCTTTGTTGGACTCGGGTATTTCATGGCTGCAATTTGCAAACTGATTGGTACCGGTATTTTCTGGTCTGATGGTCGCCATCTCTGGATCTGGATCCACGAAAAGGCAGTGGATGCCATGGGGTACACGGGCCTGCTGAATTATAACTTCCTACAGGAAATTGCACTGAGTAGCGTTTCTTTCGCCACCATCATTCTCACAATCGGGTTGCTTTCTGAATTTTTTGCCTGGGCTATGTGGTGGCGCAAATTTCGCATGGTAACCTTATTTGCTGTACTTGCTTTGCACATGGGGATTTATCTGGTAATGAACATCATGTTCTGGCACACCTTCTGGGAGCTTATCTTGCTGGCTTTACCATGGGCAAAATGGATTGATATGGTGCTGGCAAACAGAACCAATAAATTGCAGTCGATGGCGTTATTTGCCCGGTAATGCGTTTCCAATTGGCGTAAGGATGTCGGGGTCTTAACTGCTGTATGATTTATGCGATACCTCTTCGGTAACGTATAACGCAGTTAGTAAAAGTGAGATGGCAGATAAGTCTCCAGTTTTGGCGCGCCCCCATATCCCAAAAGCGTCCACGCGTCTTGACGCGCCTGATGAAGCGATCGCAGATATCCGTGCGCAACTTGATACCACCAGGCTCGCCGGCGTCATGTTATGTTGTGCAACGTCATATGATTTTGACGCGCTGGGGCCGGCCATAGCATCTGCATTTGATTGTCCTGTATTGGCTGTAGCTTCTGAGGGAGAGCTACATTTTGGCCACGATCAGCATAGCATCATTGGAGTTGGTTTTCCTTCAGCCTTGTTCGACGTGCAAGCGATGCACGCCTGGCCTGTGGCAAGTACGATGCAGGCTGCTACGGCCTTAAAAGCCCACGATGGTGGCATGCTGGATCAACAGGATCACCTCGGACTGGTTTGTTTTGATGGACGATCCGAGCTGCGCGAACCCTTGTTGTCGATGGGGGCAGTTTTTGATCAGCTCACTTTAGCCGGCGCAGCTTCGGGTTTGGTAAACGGGCATGGTAGTGTATATGCAGCCGGCAGTTTTCAGGAAAACTACGCAGCCTGTATGGTGCTGATGTCGCATGTACGTTTTGAGCCTTTTTCGATCGAAATTGAATTGTCGGATCTGAACGCTGTTGATTATCAGTTACTGGTTGATGCCCTCAAAAAGCGTATGCCCGATATTTTGTTTACCCTCGGGTTTGAAGATCTACAATACAGACATCAACCATGCGCATCTACAATGGATATTTCAAGTGCCTTGAATACGCTTAACATGAGTGGATTTAGCACCACGGCACAGTTGGTTGGGCGTGAAGTCCGGTCCCGAGGTGTTTCTGGTATCGTTTTTGGCGCTTAGAACAGGCCCAGCTTTTTAGAGTCGGCGATGTATTGATCGAATGCCTGTTGCATTTGCGGCGTCAGTTGAAAGCGAGGGTGTGCAAAGAGGTTGCGGCGGATATATTTGTACCAGATGTACCGGAGCGTATCCATAGGCGTGTTGCGCATGCGGCGCAGAAAATGATCCACTTCCCACGTATTGGATCCATGAAAAGCACGGATGTAGAGGTAAGACTGATCTTCGGGCAGTTGCACGTACGACCGGTTTAGCCATTCGTTGACGTATACAGTATCCTCGGTGCGTGGAAGTGCAGGATAGCGAATGGCGTCATCACGGCGGTGCATGATGGTTGGCGGAACGCCATTGGGTAACAGACCGATGTAAGGTCGGTTGAAGTATGGCGTCTTGTCTACATGCATGAGGGTGCCGGCCAACGCGCAGGCATCAAATCCTTTCTGGAGCACATCAACCTGTATCTGGATGCGGTCTGGATGATACCAGTCATCATCGTCCCACTGTGGAATAATGAACTCACCGGTTGCCATATCCAGGGCATCGTTGCGGAGTACGCCGAGGATCAGATCTGGTGTACGCTCAATTTTTTTATAACGTACCTCTTCATCGGGCAGGCCTTCCAATAGCGCAGCCATGGACGTGTTGCCATTGTCGAGAATAACCAGCTCCTTGTTTGGATAGGTTTGCTGTTGATAACACCAGATCGCGCGTGCGCAGAGTTCTACCCTGTCGGCGGTTACCATTACACAGCTTACTTTAGGCAGGTGGGAAGGCATAAATGCTGGTGAAAAATATCAGGGATGCAACTAACGCAAGCCACATACGCACGAACAGGGTATTGTGTGCCTGTATTGTGCTGCAGAGATACCATCTTTTATCAGATTTGTCACCATTAACAGGTCTGGTGCGTATAGGTAGGTGACCTGAAAAGTGTGCAATCATGATACGGCTTGTTCATCATAGTGGCCGAAATTAAGACAAGGCCCAGCACTGTAGTACCCAGTTTAGAATATTGCTTAAAATTTTTTATAAGTACTTATTTTATAATGTTTTATATTGT
Organism: Bacteroidota bacterium; assembly: GCA_039111535.1. Classification (NCBI taxonomy): domain Bacteria; kingdom Pseudomonadati; phylum Bacteroidota; species Bacteroidota bacterium. The sequence goes on from JBCCIM010000094.1 coordinate 9,356, forward strand.
GTTGTTTGATTATTGAAAGTACCAAAAAAGCCGGCAGATCTTTTTTGATTGTTGTGCTGTAGAACCTAGATGGTACCTATGTTGCATTCATCAGGGAGACCCTAACTCATCAGGAGGTTTCCCAATGCCACTAAAATTGATGCTGTTTTTCGTCTTTCTAATAGCGCTTGTTAGCTTGTTTACCACATCATCCGACCACGTTCGCTACCAGGATGGTGTACTAATCGATGACTTCGAAAACTACACTGAAGGTGGTTTGCCGACGCAGTGGAAGTATATCGAAGGGAGAAAACTGGTTTGGGTTGAGGATCGTCACATGCGACCGAACGAACGTTTTTATGTAGTTCGCGAGGGCAGCAATAAATTTTTGCGCGCTTACTCTAACAGTGAAGCAGTACATCTTTCCATGGCGAACGATCGTGATGGATTCGATTGGGATCTGCGGACGCATCCATACCTTTCCTGGGAGTGGCGTGCCAATGAGTTGCCTAGCGGCGCGCGCGAGGACAAGACCCGGTTGAACGATGCAGGGCTTGGACTATACGTCTTTTTTGACATGAAAGGGCGTCTGATCAAAAAGCCGGAGGCCATCAAATATACATATAGCAGCACGTTGCCTGTTGGCACGATCCTGAAACAGGACAGGCTGCGCGTAATTGTTGTTGCCTCGGGCACACAAGATGCCGGCCGCTGGATGAAAGTTGAACGCAATGTCATGGATGATTACCGCCGTGCTTTCAAAAACGAACCGCCTAACCGCCCCCATTCGATTCGCCTGTGGAGTGACTCTGATAATACGCGCCAGGTGGGAGAAGGTGATTTTGACAACATCAAGTTGCTTGAGCCGCGTTAGGCGTCAACATAATGTGTTAGTCAGCAATAGCTGCGCTTAAATATTGAAAAGGGAGATGGGAAGAACGGAGGGGCTTGATCCTGATAATTCTGGGCAAGCCGTCAAATCCATCTTCTCATCTTCCTTTGTTTTTAAAAGCCATGTATGGGAATTGGGTGTGCAAATCCGTATGATCTGGTGTTGTACTTGTCCCTACCCCCAGGAGGAAGATGGACCGTATTTTTCAGGCGTTACGCCCTTTTATCAGATTTGTAGCTGAACACAGCATCTGGATACTACTTGTTGCCCTGGCACTGTCATTTTTTGGGTTTCAGCAGGCGCGGCAACTCAGTGTGGATACCGATTTTTCCAAATTGATTCCCCCGGAATATCCCAGTGTTCAGGCCATTGAGCGGCTACGTGCAACGGTAGGGAGTGAAAGCAGTGTGGATGTGGCAATAAGTAGCCCTTCATTTGCTGCCAACGAGCAATTTGCAGAGGCCTTGATTCCCAATGTGATGGCCATGCAGCAGCGTGATGGTTCTGAGCCCTATTTCTCACGTGTGGACTATCGCCGCGACACGGAATTTCTGAAAGACAATGCGTTGTATTTTTCTACAACCGCAGAGTTGGACCAGTTGGAGACCTATCTGGAGGATAAAATCGAGGAGTCGCGCCTGGCGGCCAATCCGTTCTTTTTCGACCTGGAAGATGAGGATGAAGAATTGGAGCCAGACACAACGGCAGAGGCCTTGCAGTCGGCTTACAATGATATCGTTGGTAAAGACTATCCCGTCTCCGAGGATAGCACAACCATGGTGCTCCGTTTTTATCCAACGGGTTCGCAGACCAATCTTGGGTTCATAGAGCGGGTATACGAGGATCTGGATTCCCTGGCTGCTTCAATGCAGCCGGCGTCCTATCATCCCGACATGGAAATTGTGACTGCCGGCCGGCCCCTGCGGCAACTGACTGAAATTAAATCCATCGAAAATGACGTAAAAAGCTCGTTTGGCGCAGGTGCAGGTACCGTACTTCTCGTCGTAGTGCTGTATTTCTTTTTCAAGGGATACCGCGCACGCAGCGGTGGGAAGTTCTCTGCCAGAATTTTGTTCTCAGAGCTGATCCGAATACCGGTGCTTGCGCTGCTCATTGCAGTGCCTTTACTCATGAGTCTTTCGTGGACCTTCGGCATTGCGTTTTTGCGGTTTGAGACGCTCAATCTGATGACTTCCACGCTTGGGCTTGTACTCTTTGGATTAGGCATCGACTTTGGCATCCATTTTTACGCACGCTATACGGAAGAGCGGGCCCTCGGTAAATCGGTTGTCGCGGCCATTGAGGAGACCTTTGTGAGCACAGGGCAAGCGATTACCATCGGGGCGTTGACCACAGCTGCTGCGCTGTACATTCTTGTAATGGCTGACTTTCGCGGTTTTAGCGAGTTTGGTTTTATCGCCGGCACCGGAATCATTTTCGCCCTCATTGCAATGCTGGTTGTAATGCCGGCCCTCATCTCGTTGTTTGAAAAAACGCGGTTGCTGCAATTGAATGCAGAGTCGGTTGCGGATCACGTAAACCACAGCCGGCGCCCATTTCCTGCCGCGCGCGGTATTGTGTTGGGAAGCCTTGCCGTTGTGATCGCTGCACTTGTGATGGTGCCGCGTGTAGAATTTGAATATGACTTTGGCAGCCTTGAACCTGTCTATGAGTCGTACAATGAGCGGCGGGATTACATCCGCCGGGTATTCGATAACAGGAAAAACCGTAACCCAGCCTATATCGTCGTTGATTCGCCTGATGAGGTGACCCCAATCGTAGAAACTGTGCGGTTGAATATGGCGCAGGATACACTCTCGCCAACCATTGACAGGCTCGAGAGCATGCAGGATCGTTTTCCCGGCGAAGCGGACCAACAAGCTGCCAAGCTCGAACGGCTGGCCTACATACGCGAAATGCTGGATGATCCGTTCCTTAATGAGGAGCCATCCGAGGACCTGGATCGGCTACGCCGCGCTGCACAGACAACCGAGCCTATTGCAATTGACCAGGTCCCGGATTTCCTGAAAACCCAGTTCACCTCCAAGTCTGGTGAGATGGGTAACTTTATAATTATCTATCCGGCTGTAGGGCTTTCTGATGGCCGGCAATCTATTGCATTTTCTGAGGATGTTGGCCGCATCGAAACACCCGACGGCGGTGTATACCACGCCGGCTCTTCATCGCTAGTCGCGGCAGACATGCTCAAACTGATGCAGCGCGAGGCCCCCTGGATGATTCTGGCAACCTTTATCATAGTGCTGCTGCTGATGTGGGTCAACTTTGGCGAGGTGCGATGGGCTTTACTTGCAACGATACCCCTTGTGGTGGGTGTGTTACTCATGTTGCTTGTGATGGAATTGATGGGACTGAAGCTCAACTTCTACAACCTCATTGTTTTGCCAGCGGTACTGGGTATTGGCAATGATGCTGGCGTCCACATTGTGCACCGTTTCCGGGAAGAAGGCCCGGGCAGCATTTGGGCCGTGTTGAAGTCAACCGGTGAGCATGTGACAATGGGATCATTGACGACCATGATCGGCTTCGCCGGTTTGTTGCTCAGTTTCCATCCTGGGTTACACACCATCGGCGAGCTTGCCGTTGTGGGTATCGGCGCAACTTTGATTTCTGCCTTGCTGTTCTTGCCGGCCCTGTTGCAGTGGCTGGAAAAAGAGCCGGCTTAGGTTACAGGTGGACTGTGGCGCCAATGTAGAAAGAAGAAACCCACAGCAACTTATTGTTGAATCCTGTCAGGAATTTGTTTGAGGCAGGGGCTGGCAGCTCAAATAATTGATGGTCCTCAGCATCAAGTCCTGTATATACTGAGGTGTCCAATAGTAAGCCAAATGAGAGAAATTTAGAGACCATCAGGTTCATCTCCATTGCTACGTGTCCGCCCCACAATACTTCGGCTTTTGTGACACTTGTACCAAACCGAAAAGCAGTGAAGCCATCTCTGGCGCCGAATCTTGCTGCTTCTGTATAGGAAATGGTATTGATTCGTGCGAGCCCGGGGCCGGCAGTTATCTTCAATTCAACGTTCTTTTTTTTAACCGGCACAGCAGGGTATATCACCGTATAATTTCTGAGCGTTGTCAGCAAGTAGGAAAAGTCAAGGTTGTAAAACTGCCCGTTAACCCGTACTTGTCCTGGCGCCCGACTAATCCTGGCCGCTTCAAATCCTGTGTCTGGGCCAGTGATGGGCACACCATCCAAGGATGCTCCGCTTCTAAACTTGCGCGTCGAAAAGGTTGATGCACCTATCTGAAATCGAGGTCCCGTGTTCATTCTGGCAACTACATAGTACGCCGGGATTTCTATGTCAATGCTCGTACCAAGCGGAGGTGCGTCGGGGCTGACTTCCAGTGTTGTTTGTACAGGATAAGGTGCGCGTAAGTAGAGGAAGGGGGTTGGTGAAAAGTAAACCGAGAAATGTAATTTGGCGTCTTGTTCTTGTGCTCGAACGGTCGCCCAGTCGGTTGAGGGTTGGCCTGCATAAGGAGCTTGCAAGAGGCCGCGTTTGTCATGAATTTCGGGAGGGAGTGCCCGGCTGTAAAACATGTGGTTTCTCAACTCAGGGAGGATTACCGACAGGTACGTCCGTTCTTCGCCTGCGTTGTACACGTCCATTGCCCTGAACAAGCGCTTAATAAAAAAGGGCTTGGCCTCTAATCTGTAAATTTGATTTGTGGGGATGAACTTTACGTTTGCTGCTGTTTGTCGTGCGCTCTCTTTGGATAAATGCTTGGCGATAAAGATGCCGGTTTCGTCGGCGTAAGCCAGTTTGCCTTCTACTTTTTGACCATTGATCAGGGTGAGCTTGTATCTGCCCGGGATGCCATAAGGTTCAGTAATGGCGCGAGCCAGAGATCCGATGTGTTCCCATTGGTGCGCTTGTTGTCCTGTATACCTGGCTTCAAAATTGTCGATGTATTGCCTTAGCGCGTCAACACGCTCTTGTGGTAATGTATAGACATTTATTTTTCCATCAGCTTCAACTGTGATAGTGTATGTGGATGCACCTGTTTTGGTGAACCAAGCGCCATTAAAGTGCTCATAGTATGCAAATAGCTTGAAGTATTCCCGCTCGTGTGGTTCAAGCGTATCCCCGACTCTGTTGCTTAATGTAAACGAAATTTGATTTCGTTGGGCCCTGGATTCCTGAAAGCAAAGAATTAGAAAAACAGCGGCAAATAAGTATCGCATTATGCCAGTGAAATGAGTGAGGTTGCGGGGTGTTGAAAGGCGTTAGAAGTGGTATGCAAATCCTAAAAAGAAGGAGGAGAGCCAGAGCATTTCGTCTGATGGGCCGCGCAATATTTTTGCAGTCGCGTCGCCGGCACTGGTGTTGAGGGTTTTTGTCGGCACAGTGTAGCCGAAATAGGCGGCTGAATTAAATAGCAAACCAGCTGACCAGGAGCCGTTTAGCATTATACTGACCTCTACAGCCGCGTGAACGCCTGGGAATATTCCTCTATGCGTAGAGGTTTCACCGTATTCATTAAAGCTAATGGGTACCGTCCCTCTGAAAACCGCACCACCGGATCGAATTTGTGCTTCTGTGCGAGAAAATGCAATACTTGGACCTGCCGTTAGCTTGATGTTAATGCTATGCATTGCCCGCGTTTTACGCGGATAAACCTGGACATAATCTCGGGCAGCTTTGAGTAAATATGTCAGATCCAGGTTTACAAAAGTCCCCCCAGTTTTGAGCGTGCCCGATTCGGCGCGAAGCGCTGGGATGAGTCCTACATCGCTGCCAGGCTCAAGTATAGGGCTTCCGGGAAGTTGTCGCAGATTAGTCCTGACTGTCTGGAGCACAGAAACACCCAACCGTAGTCGTGGCAATACCGCAAACCGTACCGCGCCAAAAAGGAGGGGCCGCTCTGTAGTGATATTACCCAAGACCGTGTCAGCAGGTGCCGGGAATAAATCTGTAAATTCTGATACAGCCGTGCTGGTCCCATTTACAGTATTGGGGGAGAAGTTGTTGAGTGGCGTGAAATAGAGTAGGGTGTGGACTTTTGAACTTTGCGGGGGTATGCGAAATATGCGCCAATCGGGGTCTGCTTGTACCTGGGATGGTACCAGGTTTTTTCTGGTGGCGATCTCGTATAGTTCTGGCGGCATTGACCGAGGATGTAAAGCCGCAGTTTTGAGTTGTGGCAGTGTTAAGGTCTGGTACGTATGTGGTTCTCCCGCGTATATAATATCAACCTTGTCCTGTAAAGATTGAAGGAAGGGGGTCTGCATTTTCAAGCGGAAAAGCCGGCCGCGGGGTATGAAGGTCATACTACTGCCCGTTTGCGAAGGGTATCTTGCGGAAACGTTCTGTGAAAGGTAGACACCGCTTTCGTCTGCCCAGACAATTTTGCCGTATTTCTTTTTTCCTGTAATCAGGATGATTTCATAAGTATCAGCCGGCCCAAACGGTTGATGGATCGGTGAGGTATAAGCAGTAATATGATCCCAGCTTGATCCCCTGGAATCAGTATACCGCACTTCAAAGTCTTCTATGTAGTACTGCAATGCCTGGAATTGCGGTGTGTCGAGCGTTAAAACCTCTTGCTGCCTGTCTTCGTTTTCAATAACGATTTGGTAGCTGGTATTGCTAACCTGAACTACGCTTGCATTAGAGAAGTATTCAACCCAGGGAAACAGCCCAAAATAAGCACGTTCATGTTTGTCGATGGTATTTCCAACGCGATCACTTAGCGGTGTGGGAAGAGGGAACCGTTGGGCATTAGTTGTCTGAATGCAGGTAAACAAACAAGCCAGTACGAGGAGTCCGCGAAAATTAATCATGTGATTATGACAAGCCTTGGAAATAGCTACAGAAGAAGGGTATGAATTAAGATACAGTAGCTGTGTTATGTTTAAAGTCGGTTTGTACGCTTGGCTGTGCGAAAACTGGACGTTAATATTTGGAAAAGGGCGTTATGTGATATGATTTTAAATACCCCCCCACGTAATCGAAATGTTGCAGTTATGTACTAGAGGTGATAGGATAAGCCAAAGAAAAAAGTAGAGAGCCATAATTTGTTATTCTGCGGACCACGTATAACTTTTTCCTCGTTTTCGAAGAAGTCAATCAACGCCAGTTCGGGTACACTATAATTGAAGTAGAGTGCTGAATCGAATAATATTCCTACAGAGATCGATCGGTTTAGAAAAGCGGTTACTTCGAGTGCAAAATGGCCGCCGGCAAGCAGTTTCCTTGTCTTGTCTGCGACGCCATAAACAGTATTGGATGTAAATGTGGCACCGTCTCCCGTGCGTACCCGCCCAACTGAAACCAGGTCTGCAACGGTACTGGTTACGCCGATACTCGGACCAATGATCAGGTTTACATCGTAGTCGAGGAGGCGGCGTCTGGATTGTGCGGTGTCGTAGGTTAGGTAGTCCGGAGTTGCACGCAGCAGGTAGGTCAAATCAAATCCCAGATATGTCCCTCCGACAGTAAGACTACCTTGATTAGAACGGAAACTTCGGGCACGCTCAACAGCTTGTGCTCCTTCTAATTGGATGTTTGCCACTTCTTTGGTGTTGTTGGGCAGAGACTGCGATAACGACAGTCCAATTCGCATGCGAGGCGAAACACTAAGGCGTGCAGCAGCGAACAAGAGCGCTGGTTTTGCGGAAATGGAAGGTTTTACCAGATTTTCAGGATTTCCGGCGAAAGAAATTTCGGATTCAATTTCGTTAAATCCAGGAGGCGCAAAATACTTTATTGAAGGAAGGTATATCAGAAACTGGGCGCTGGAGCTCTTGTTTGGAAACCTGAAGTTGCGCCACTCAGGATCGGGAAGGGGTTCTGCAGGGATCAATTTGTTGCGTGCTGCGCGCGCGGTTAGCTCTGGGGGAAGTTGCCGCGGATAAAGCGCTCCTTGCAGTAGCTGGGGTAAAGCGAGATTTGTGTAGGTAGCAGGTTCGCCAGCAAAAACAATGTCTGGGCCTTGTGCAAACGATTCGAATAATCTCTTTTTGGGTGCTATTCTTAGCAGGGCTTGCCGCGGATAGTAAGAAAGTCGCGACGCTGTCAGCTCCGGGCTTCTGGCGGATATCATTTGAGAGAGGTAAACCCCTTGCTCATTAGCCCAAACCACATGCCCGGATTTTTGCTCGCCAGAAGTAAGCGTGAGTTCGTAGAGCGTTCCTGGGCCAAAGGGCTGACGGAGCGGGTCCGTGTAAAATATGATGTAATCCCAATTTGTCGATAGCTTCCCTGTATAACGAATTTCAAACTCATTGATGTATTTCCTGAGGGCATAAAATCTATCGAGATCAAGATCGAAAAATTCGTTTCTGTCGCCCCGGTCAATGGTAATCGTGAACGTTGAGTCGGTTAGCTGTTGTACAGTCGCGCCATTAAACGGCCTGTCGCTGGGGAATAGGTTAAAATATACCTGTTCGCTGACATCAATTGATTCGCCAATGCGATCGCTTATTGCTACTATTCGTGGAAAGGTTTGGGCAAAAGCCGGCATCGTACATAGCAAAAGCAATACAGCGCAGAAGAACAGTTTGCAATCCATTAATCCAGAAGGTATTAGTGAGCTACGGGAAAAGAAAATTGCCCGCCTGGGCTGGCTGGATAAGACTTGTATTTGTATTCTCGTTGAGGAAGATGGACAATACGAAAGATTTTGGGTAAATATTATTGCAGCTAACAAGCGAAGGCAATATACAGGATGTTGTGTAGGCTTGTAAGTACCGCTTGACCAGAATGGAGAACATTTGTGGAACACCTTGCTTTTGTGAACGCTGTGCTTGGGGGATTTGCATTCGCTTTTTTGGGCGCCTTGATAACAATTGACAAATCGTCGCGCATTCTATCAGTGGCGCAGGTAGTCGTGGCAGTGGCTGCCTGTTTTTTTCTGGTAGCCACCCTGGGTAGTACCATGTTGTCGGGGCTTGATGAGTTGGAATCGTTTGCTCACTTGCGGCGCCCCATTTCGCTTTCGTTTTTTGGAGGGCTCTTTTTTCTATTGGTGAGTATTGGTCTATCTGGCTGGCTACGCTCTCGCTCACTAGGTATCAGTACATCATTGATAGCGCTTGTAACCGGGTTTGGCGCCTGGTATATGCTGGTCCCGTTTATCCGCTAGCGTAACCCGGCTAACACATCAACATACTGTCCCGCAACTGTTTGCCAGCCAAACGTGTGTGCAGTGTGCTCAAAAGCCCGCTTTGAAGCAGTCGCAATGTCAGCCGGCTTGTTGTGATAGGCCATGATGGCGTTTACAAACCCATCGGCATCGCCGCTTTCGACATAGTGCCCGTTCTGCCCTTCCGTAATGACGTCCTGGATGCCTTCGAGGCGCGAGGCTACTACGGGCAGGCCGCCCATGCCGGCTTCAAGCATAACAACACCAAAACCTTCCATGGTGCCATGTACCGGGACGTTCGGCATCATAAACAAGTCAGCACCGCGATACAGACATGCGAGTTGTTCGTCTGATACCCGGCCGAGTAGCCTGACCCGGTTACCTAGTTTGTGTTTTTTTGCCAGGGCTTCGATCTGTGGGCCCTCGGGGCCATCGCCGGCTAACCAGTAGTGCACATTGTCAGGCAGGCGGGGCATCACGTTGTCTATAAACCAGTCAAAACCCTTCCGTTTGACCTGCCGCCCCACACTGCAGAGCAGCAAGGCGTCATCAGGTAACTGAGTATCTGGCATGTCAAATGCTTTAAACAACGCTGTACGCATTGTCTCAAAAGATGCCAGCGCAGCAAAACGATCGAGTTTTACGCCATTGGGGAGCACATGCAGTTTACTTTCTGGCAGACCTCGGAAGGTGCACTGTTCACCGGTAGCACGGCTCACAGGCAACACGGCATCCAGGGCATTAAAAACCTTTGGGACAAACTTCTGGTAGGGGCCAAATGGCGTAGTAACATCCTGCCCGTGTACAATCGCAGCCGTTTTAACGCCGGCTCTTTTGATCGATTTATTGATAAGAACAGCAATCGAGGCTGTCACCATCGAGGAGAACAGGATGACATCCACAGCATCGTTTTTCAGGAGCCGTTTGATGTCCCGGATGCTGCGTAAAATGAAAAAAGGTGTGTTGATATGGGTACGCTCCCAGGTGCTGCGCAACACCATGGGCTCAACTTCAACCTGCTGATTTTCCAGTAGCGCTTCGTACAACTCTGTTGCAACGCGTTGCATGCCGCCTACATTGGAGAGGGGCTGGTCAACTGGAGGAAACGAATGGGAGACAAAAAGCAGGCGCAACGGATCGAGGGCAGTTCAGCGGGTGGAAAAGAAGCGCACCTATAAAGGTGCACGCCCAAAAGGATACGGGCTTGCCGGCGCATTCACAACGCAATACGCAAAATTCAATTTTTACGCTGATCAGGCGCCGCTCGATGCGTATTTGCTATCCATTCGCGCCTGCTTCGCCGCCACATGTTTGTTGATTACGCGGTTGTAGTAGCCTTCCATTTTTTCGAGGATCACAGGCCAGTCGTATGCTTGTGCACGCTTGAGGGAAAGCTGTCCCATTTTGTCGCGTAGCGACTTGTCGGTTACCAGTTGTGCGACGTGTTTGAGAAACGCAGCACTGTCACGTGGCGGTGCCAGAAATCCTGTGATGCCATCCCTGATCAGTGAACGGCTGCCGGTTGCGTTGGCGCATACTGGAGGGATGCCAGAAGCCATGGCTTCCAGGGTGACGTTTCCAAAGGTCTCGGTTTCGCTTGGGAAGAGGAATACATCGGAAGAGGCATAGGCCGTTGCGAGGTCCGTGCCGCCCTGGTGTCCGAGGAAAAGCGTATTGGATAGCCTTTTTTCAAGCTCCGCCCGCGCTGGCCCATCCCCAACAATCATGCTGCGGTGTGCGATGCCTTGTGCTGCGAGACCTTCCAGCACCTCAGCGTAAATGTCCAGTCCTTTCTCCCATACAAGCCGGCTGATGAACGAAATGACCACTTCGTCATCTTCTATGCCCAGATTGCGCCGCCATGCCATCGACCGCCGGCCAGGATTAAACCGTTCGGTTACTACGCCGCGTTCCCACAGATGCAGGTTGCCGGCGATGCCGTGGTTTTCCAGTACGTCAATCATCGAATCAGAAGGGACGTACACTTCCTCGCATTGCTTGTAAAAGTCGCGCAAATATCCCCAGAACCAGGACTCCAGCCAGTCAAGTTTATAGTACGACAGATAGGAGCTGAAATGGGTATGGTATGTTGCTACAACGGGAATGTCGTTGTTTACACCATACTTCAGTGCGCCCTTGCCCAGTTGGTCCGGAGAAGCAATGTGGATAATCGACGGGTTGAAGTCATCCAGCGCTTTTCTGATGCGCCGGGGGAAATGGGTTGTTAGCCGGTATTCAGCCCGGTTGGGCAGTGGCATGCGGATAGATGGTGCAGACACGAGGGTGCCGGCGTGGTCTATCGGCGGATTTTTAATGGTTGGCGCAAACACCAGGACTTCAGCGCCCTGTTGCTCAAGATAATCTACGAGCCGGTTGAGCGTGAGTGAGACGCCGTCGGCAATATGGTTGTAAGCACCTGTAAAAAGAGCAATTCTTTTGGGAGACAGGGGACTTGAATCCATGCAGGTTTCTAATCTGAATGAAGAGTTTATGGGCGGTGAACTTGTAGATGAACACCGGTGAACCAGGACGCGTCGGGGGCTCAGCGTGAGTAGACATTCATAGAGTCGCATCCATGTCCGTAAAAGTAACACCTACGACGATCCAAATAATAAGTTGTAGGCCCCGTTCAGTTGTTACAGCAGTAAAACGTAATACAGTTTATTATTCTGTTGTCATGTCGCTTCTTTGCCTTGATTGCAAGATTTTCTATACAAAAGAGCGCCGCTACATCGGGTTAAAATGCCATTATTAACGAGAGTGAAAATCACTGGCTTCTTTTTTGCGCATACTGAAGCGCGCCAGGCCCTGAGCGTGAAAGAAATACAGCGTTACGATTGGACCAATCTATTATGAATGAACTCAGTACGGCGTGGCAAATGAGCAATGATGCCACCATTTTTTTACTTGATGCCATTGAATATCGGCATATGGGGGATCGGTATGCACCCCGCACCAGGCCTGTTGCCGCACAATTTGCCCATATGCACAATGTACGTCTTCGGTGGTTAACCCACGCAGCACCAGATTTGGCAGAAGAAGTTGCGCAGTTTCCCCGCGGAGCTGAACTGACAAAAGCAGATCTCGAGGAAGCGCTGAAGTCTTCGAGTGAGGTGGTTGGTGTTTTTCTTGACCGGTGTGAAGGCGCCGGCGAGGTAGCCAACTGGCACGGTCCGCCGGCTTCGTTTCTGGCATACATCGTAGCACACGAAGCGCATCATCGCGGGTTGATTATGGCCGCTTTGCGGGCCTCCGGCCACGGTCAACCGGAAGAGGTGATTAATGGGCTGTGGGAGTGGACGTTGTAGGGGTGTTTTTTCTTTACCTTGTTAATCAGGCACTATGTTTTGTGAAGCTATACCGTCTGTTATTGATAGTTCTTAGGCGCAACTTATACTTTGATAGCTCATTCATTACTATATGCCTACTGTATTGCGCATAGGCCCGTATCGATTTTTCTTTTTCTCAAATGAGGGAAATGAGCCTCCGCATGTGCATGTTGAACGAGACGAAAAAGCTGCCAAGTTTTGGCTCAATCCTGTTCGACTGCAACAGCGTTGGGGATTTGGTGACTCGGAGTTAAGCAAAATTCAGAAACACGTTCAAGAGCATCAACAACTTCTGAATGAGAAATGGCATGAGTACTTCAATCAGTGAAAATGCAGAAGCCAGAGTCGAGTCGATTCACTTCGAAAAGGATGCGCTGGTCGTAAAATTGATCGATCGTCGCGTAATTAGCACGCCACTTGCATGGTATCCACGCCTCTACCACGGAAGTACAAAGGAGCGCGAAAACTATCGTCTAATAGGAAAAGGTTTTGGCATCCATTGGCCAGACCTGGAAGAGGATGTTAGTGTGTCAGGATTGATTATAGGACGCCCGTCAGAAGAGTCTCAAGAATCTTTGGCAAAATGGCTTGCAGCAAGAAAGTCTGGCTAGAGAAGATCAAAGAGCGCCGCCTATTCCCTGATTACCCATTGCTTGAAGCTGGAATGCAAACCCGCACAATCTGCGAGGATCAGATCGCGCGACTGATAGGGGCCGGCTTCTCTGATGGGTTCTGCAACAGCGACGCACTGCGATTGGTCGGCTCGATATCTGATTTCCATTTTGTCGGCGTCGTAGGTGAACTGCTGAGTAGGTTCATCATTCATGCAATCAAGCAGCCCGAATGGGATTTCCTCATTTTCGGGATTACTGTACGTCATGCACAACCCTTCGTATTCCACCGATTCAATTTTGCCAGTGTCAGAATCGAATGAGAACTGCACATCACCGCCTGAGGGTTTGCAAGAATGTGCATGAAGCTGGTCGCTTAGTCCCCTGCCCTTGGTGTCGATGCACCAGCCAAGTTTTGCTTCTTCGTTAAGGTTGTCGGCCAGATAAATCAGGGTACCTTCAGTTTTAATAACAGGAGCCTGGGCGAAAGCGATGAAAGGTGTTGTCAGAACTAGAAAAGCTGTGATCCAGGCGGTTTTAAACGTAGATAAGCGGTTCATCTTATAAATTCTTTGAGTGTCAATGCAAAGGAGCGTAGCGCAGTACAGGTAACGGCTCAGTCATAAACCGTAAAAGTGGGGTTGACCTATCCCCGAAAAACTTGTAAGCTCCCATGAGAAAGTAGCAAAAAATGCATACTTTCTATTATGAAGAGATCCCGATTTAGCGAATCCCAGATCGTAGCTGCCCTTGCCAGAAACGAGCGAGGCGAAAAAGTAAAAGACCTCTGCCGAGAGCTGGGTATAAGCGATGCAACGTTTCCACCTACTCTAGGTGGAAGTCAACTGGAAGGCCAAGTATGGCGGCATGAGTGTAAGTGAACTCAAGCGCATCAAAGAGTTGGAGGTAGAGAATGCAAGACTTAAGAAGATGTACGCTGAGTTATCGCTGGTTCACCATGCACTCAAAGACGCCGTTGAAAAAAAGCTCTAAGCCCTCACGAGAAAAAGATGCTCGTTACCCACATGAATGAGGCCCATGGAGTGAGTATTCGTCAGGGCTGCAGAGCAGCAAGCCTCCCGCGTAGCACGTATCGCTATAAACGAAGACCAAAGAATGACGAGGATGTGATTGATGCGCTCAATGAACTCGTCGACAAACATCCAGCAATTGGCTTCTGGCAGAGCTACCACAGGCTTCGAAGGTCAGGCCATGCGTGGAATCACAAACGCGTGTATCGTGTGTATACGGCCTTGGGATTGAATATCAGGCGCAGAGCCAAGAAACGGTTGCCAGCGCGTGTAAAGCAACAGCTCTTTCAACCA
>JBCCIM010000095.1 GCA_039111535.1 Bacteroidota bacterium
ATCCGCTCGCCATAAGCCACATTGCTGAGAAATTGATCGACCACTTTCTCATATGCTTCAGGACTGTCATCAGCAAGAAACGCATCAATCTGTGCCAGCGTGGGCGGGAGTCCCGTAAGATCCAGGGCCAGCCGGCGGATCAGGGTTTCTTTGCTGGCTTCAGGAGACGGCTCAAGGCCCTGCTGCTGCAGTTTCGAACCAATGAATGTATCAACTTCATTTTGCCCCCACCCATCAATGCCTGCAGGTAAAGTCGAACGGGCCGGCGGAATAAAAGACCAGTGCTCTTTGTACGCGGCGCCCTGCTCAATCCACTTAAAAATGTAGGCCTTCTCTTCTGCTGTGAGTTGCAAATTCGATTCAGGTGGTGGCATCATGTGTTCGGGATCATCCGTAATCAGGCGCTCAAAGATGGCGCTTTTACGTAAACTACCCGGCACAATGGCCCGGTTGCCTGTTTCTTCGAGGCGTTCGGTTGCAAAAACCTCATCATCCAGGCGCAAATCTGCTTCGCGTGCATTGTCGTCTGGTCCATGGCACGCGTAACACCGATCAGAAAGAATCGGCTTGACGTGGTAGTTGTAATCAACAACGTCTGGAAGCTTTGCTTCAGCCTCGACAACAGCCTCTGGCTTGTCAGGTGTACAGTGCAAACAGAAGGGTACCAACGCAAGAACAATGATCCAGCGTTTCATGAGCACAGTTTTTTTCTCCGACGACATACTAAACGAATACTACGACTCGTTAAGGCGTCGGTAGGTAGTTAGTATTTAGGGAAGGGTTACTGGTTGGAGACTATGCAGAAGTCTTCAGTCAGTAACCATTTATGTTCTGGTGGTGTATTGTCGTACTCATGCAGATATGTCGACAATCCGACGCATATCGCGTGAAATGCCGGCTCCGAAACGGGGGATTTTTCACATCTACAGCAAAAAATGGGTAACAGGAAGAAAAGATCTCGCTCAGAAACTGTCAAGCCAAATCGTGGCAATCGAAAGCCTGACGCCCGCATTATCGCCAAAGAGTGGCTCAGCTCCCTTGTGTTTGCGTTTGTAGCCATGCTCACGCTACATACCTTCATTTTTCAACCTTTTGTGGTGCCTACGCCTTCAATGGCCAATACAGTATTGCCAGGGGAATACCTTATTGTATCAAAATTACACTATGGTGCCCAAACCCCGCATACCATCGGCATTCCTTATACCGACCTGTATTTGAAAGGCGTACAGGTGCCGGCCTTTCGGCTTCCTGGCTTCAGCAAAATCAAACGTGGGGATGTAGTAGTTTTCCATTTACCCACGGAAACCGAGCACCCGATCAACAAGCGCCAGCCTTACCTTAAGCGTACCCTTGGTCTTCCCGGCGAGTCTCTTGCGATCAGAGACAAAGCTTTCTTTATAGACAACGCACCGATTGCAGACTTCGACGGGCTACAATTTTTCTGGGATGTCTACAAAACCGACCCACGCGTCAGCCTTTCTTATACAAAGCTAAAAGAGATGGGCGTGGAGGAAATTCTTCCGACCAATAACCGCCGGCTGGTACGCATTATAGCAACCGAAGCAACCGCAAAAGAAATTTCCACCTGGTCTTATGTTGAAAAAATAATCCCGTACATCGCAGATGAACGGGAGGCGCAAACACGGCTCTTTCCGTTCAACATATTACAAACCAACGATAATTATGGCCCCATATGGATCCCGAAGGCCGGCGAAGCACTCCCGCTGAACCAGGCAAACTGGGAGATCTATGGCAAGACGATCGCGCAATATGAAGAAGTAATCATCGAGCGTACGGATAACGGAGGCTTCAGCATCGACGGCAAGCCGGTTACCTCGTATCAATTCAAACAAGATTATTATTTCATGGTTGGCGATAACCGAGACAATTCGCTCGACAGTCGATATTGGGGATTTGTGCCGGCTGATCATATTTTGGGCAAAGCCGTCGCCCGTTTTTATTCATGGGATAAAGAGGCAGGATGGCCGCGTTTTGATCGTATGTTTGCGCGTATAAAGTGAAACACCTCACAGTTACGGACATTTGAACAGCAGCGAACCACCGAACTGTTAGTGACTGATGTCCCGGAACGAGAACTTTCTTGATGCCGCCCTTTTGCGAACCATGACCCTGCTGTCTACGCTAAACGTAGCCGCGGAACTGGCTTTTGGGATGCGAGAGCGCAAAGCCGGCCGCGACCCTGCTGCAGAAAATGAAGATGCTGTAGTACGGCCTGAACTTGAGGACCTCTGTACCACCCTTCGTACCCTCACCTTTCAACTTGAGTCTTCCAGCGCCCTCACAACGCTTGTTGATACGTCAGACGCAGCAGCGGTCCAAGCCTTTTCTGTTCAGCGGTATGTGGATCTGGTCAGGCTACAGAAAACCAACCAGCTTTTGCACAGAATGCATCAGCACCTGCTCAGCCTTTACCCTGCAATCGATGAATCTCTAGCTGAAGAGGCCCGCTTGCTGGAGATCGCCTGTGCAGCCGCTCGTGACGCAGAGCCTCAGTACTTTGCTGAACAACTGCACCCATTCCTGCAGCAACTGAAACCTTTTCTTCGCGCAGTATCCAGTAGCTAGCCTTTTACCCTCTGCGGGGAAGTGTGATGGTGACGGTGCAGCCTTCCGCACGTTTGCTAGCAATGCTCATTTCTCCCCCCAGCAGCGCAATCAATTGGCTTGCCAAAGAAAGTCCCAACCCGGAGCCCTCGTATCGTCGTCCCAATCCGGTAGATTCCTGCTTGAAAGGTTCACAAGCGTGCTTAACAAATTCAGGAGACATACCAATGCCGCTATCCTTCACCACAATCACAGCTTGCGTATCAGTAGGATCTACGTGTACATGCACACACCCGGCATCAGAAAACTGGATGGCATTTTGAACGATGGGCAACAGGGCACGCTTTAATGCCTGGGGATCGGACATAATCGTTATGCCTTCTGGCGCAGTCTCTTTGCGCAGTGTAATGGACTTTGCCTCAGCAGTTTCGCTGAGTGCTTCAAACGTATCATCTATCAACTGATCCAGATCAACCGTCTGGTTCTCGATTGGTACAATCCCCCCCTCAAGTGCAGCAAGCTCTATTACGGTCTCGAACGTTTCTTTTAGCCGCAAGCTACTCATTGTAATCCGTTCCGCCATTTCTGACACATTACCATCTCTGGAGGCAATAAGATCAGCATAGCCCATGATTGCATTTAATGGCGTGCGCACCTCGTGGCTCATATTCCGCAGAATCGACGTTTTTAACTTGTCAGACTCTTCCGCTTTCTCCTGAGCGGTAGCAAGTGCTTCGTTGAGTGTTTTTAAAGCGCTATTTTGAGCTTTGTGTTTGTGACGGGACATGACAAGAAATGCAACGAGGAGCGCTGTAAACAACAGACTGCTCGTAGTAAGCGCACCATGTACATCCCAGAAGTGCGCAAAAGACTGAAGTTCGGTTTCATCCAGACGCTGTGCGGCAGCTTGCTGACTGGATAGTATAATCCCCTCAACCCAGTATCTTACTGGACGACACAATTTTATACTTACCGCGAGTATACCAGAAAACATCTCTACATCCCGATACAGCGCGCGCACCCAGGGCGCCGCAAACAGGTCTCCGGAAAAGGACAGAAGACGGGAAATATGCAGCAGCCATCAACCCAAACCGGGTGGTTGACGACCAGATAGACTAGACTGCATTGGAAAAGATGTGGGTCATACAGGTGAATGTTGTAAAACCTGCACAATTAAGTCATTGCTTAATAACAATATTCCTGAATACTACTCTACTATTTCTGCGTTGAACATGTCATGATTGGGGTCGCCACTCGAAACGAGGTAGGCTACCAGATCCATCACTTCTTCAGCATTTAACCGGTTGAGGAGTCCGGCCGGCATGATCGATGCGGGAGACGGTTTTGTATTCGCAACATCAGCCTTCGCGATGGTACTTTTTTGCGCAGGGTCGTACGGGTTTTGATTGATCACATATGCTGCTTCATCCTGCGAAATAATGCGTCCTACAGCAGTACCGCCATCATTAAGCGTAAAGACGGTTGCCTGGTATTGATCAGAAATTGCGTCACTAGGTGAGATGATGGCTTCGATCAAATCGTTGCGTCCGAACCGGGTGCCTACCTGTGACAAATCCGGCCCGATATTGCCGCCTTCTCCATGCATGGTATGACAGGCCTGGCACAAGGCAGCAGTGTACATTTTTTTGCCCTGTTCAAAGTTACGCGGTAAGACCAATTCATCTGCGCTTGTCATTTTCTTGACCTCGCCCTGCATCCAGGTGCTGCCTGGTCCGGCGGGCTGGGGCAAGCTGGCGAAGTCTACAGCCGGCGCATTAAATTCTACTACAAGATCTGCCAACATTTCGCGTTCGTCATCTGGGGTGTTCCGCAGTGCCCGCTGGCGAAATTGATCGATAAACCCAACATAACTCCGACCACCACTACGCGACATCGAATCAAAATACCACTGCATATACCGCTTGCGCGTATCCATTGTCCAGCCTTCTGTCGCATTGCTAAGTGAAACAGCGTGAGCAATTTCAGCCGCCGAGGGCATATTGGCTTTCATCGTCTCAATGTCTTTTCCATAGCGATCATGCCTTGCCGTCAGCGTCTCCGACAAAATGGGTACATCCAGCGTTACCGTTGAGGCTGTTTCGAGGAGTGCCATGGTTTTTCCAACAGCTTCTGGCGCATCAAGGTAGATCAGCAGACGCGACAATTCGCGATCTATATAGAAATCTCCCGATGGGAAGTGCGGCAGGAGCGCATCGATGGTACGGGTTCGCCAGTGATCTGCCGGCTCACCCATCCGAATAAATACCAGGCTATAGGCCCGCAGTAAATTTAACTTATCAGCATACGACAACCGTTTATAATCAATATCCGTAAGTGCCTGTAACGCGACATATTGGTGCACAGCATCGCTGCTGCGTGCCAGTGCTATCACGGCATGGATGCGACGTACCGGATCAGGTTCGTATACTGCATGATTCCACCAGGAGCTGACAGGCTGCCGCTCAACCGCCATGCGCGCGGCATACCGAACAAACCGGTCTTCATGATCAAGGTAGGGCCAGGCTTTGTCGACAGTACCTTCAGCAGGGGTTGCGTGCAAGGCTTCAAGGCTGTGGCGTAACGCGCGCACGTCTCCGTTTCCAGAAGCCAGCGCCACAGGGGCCGTATCTTCTTCTCCGGTGTAATACACACGGTACAGATGAGAATCCAGATTGCGACCACCAATGGCGAAATACATCGCGCCATCTGGCCCCCATACCCCATCGGTTACGGGCAGTGGAATACCAGATAGAAATTCTTCAAACGTCCCGGTATAGCTACTGCCATCGGGTTGCATTTCGACGAGGTAGATGGTACCGAAACTCCAATCAAACACAAACATGCCGCGCTGATAGCGGGCAGGAAAGGCACTGCCAGCACCCGACATTACCCCGGTAGGTGAACCCTGACCGATGTCTACAACGGCCGGCAGATTGTCCGGATAGTATGCGGGCCACTTGCCAGAACCTGTGCGCCAGCCAAACTCACTGGCACTGGTGATATGGTTGACACGAATCGGTCGGTACCACGGCATCGCCATGTCCCATTCCATATCAGCATCAAATGTAAACAGTTCGCCGTCGCCATTAAACGCAATATCATACGCATTCCGAAATCCGCTGCCCACAACTTCAAACGCGCTCCCATCAGGTGCCATTCTTGCAACCCAGCCACCGGGAGCCATGCGTTCGTTTGCATGGCCACGCGGATCCACAACGGAAGGCAATAATTGATCTTCCAGCCAGGGCGTCGCGTGGCGCTTCGTGTACGTCTCCGGCAGATCGGTGTGGTTGCCGGCGATCATATACAATGAAGCGCCATCGGGCCCCGGGATGATCGAATGCGGCCCATGCTCCCCCCAACCTTCAAATTGTTTTAGCATTTCGATGTGATCCAGGTTGTCATCACCATCTGTATCAGTAACCCGGTATACGCCACTTGAATTACCTTCAACACCATCCCGACTGTTTACAACAACATACAATGCATCGAACGCCCACAACAAACCATTTGCTTTACCGATAGCCAGGTCAACCTTTTCAGCGATGAGCATCCCATCGCCGCCAATTTCAGGGATTTGCATGCGATACAAATCGCCATGTTGATCAGAGGCATACAGCCGGCCTTGCGGATCAAACGCCAATGCAACCCAGGTACCTTTTTTCACGCTTGATGGCGCGTAGAGGTGCTCATAAGCAAACCCTGCCGGCAGCTCTACAACCGGAGGTGTTTCTTCTTCCCCGCTTTCTCTGGTGGTCTGACAAGCAAACAGCACCAGCGATAAAACCAGACATAATGCTAGCGCAAACGCATGAGAAGAGTTGAAGGGCTTCATGACTTCGAGGGTAATTTGAATACACAGTGGCTTGCCCCGTCCAAAAGGAAGGGCTGCCTAAGTATAACAAATCACCCGCAAAAAGTGCGGAAACCCGAACCACACATCAGGTGCCTGTTATGTTATGGATTTGACGCAAGTGATGCCGGAGGTGGTTTATGTAGTCTTCTACCAAGTAAGCCAATGTTGTCGACTCATTTTCGGGCACAGTCTGCCATGCAATTTTGTGCAGACTGTGCGGGTGTCGCTGCTGGCTGGCAACGCTTGCTGGCACGCGCTCAACTAACCGGGCAATTTTGAGGTTGTAGCGCCGCCAAAAAGTAACAAGCTCCTGCCAATCAGCTTCAGCATAACCCTGCAGTTCAACCCATAACGCTTGCGCATACCCATCAAAAACCAGGGTCTCTTGTAGCTGGGCACGCACAAACCGACCGTGGTTAATGGATGCAGAGTCGATCAGGTGCCCCAGTATTTCTTTAGGGCTCCATTTCCCGGGCGCAGGAGGCTTTTCGGCAACCGCTTCTGATAATGCAGCTAGCGTTGGCGCCGTATCCTCAACAAGTGTGCGTAAAACTTCAGCCAAATCTTTCATTTTACCATAGTGTAACCAGGATGACAACCATCACCGCAACCAGCAAAGACGCTGCAACCCGGTAGTCCTGGTACCACGACAGATCTGAACGGGATGGTTTGAGCAAGTCGGCATGATACGTATAGGCAGCCACTTTCTCTGGGTCTGTTGGAGCCGTCATGTAACTGGCTATAAAAAAGATGGCTGTACTCACCGCGAATGTAATGCCTACGTTGATGGTGTAATGGATATTCCAAAGACCAACCTGCGCAAGGAGGAATGTAGCAATACTCCACGCGGTGCCACCAAAGAGCGTCCATATTGCGCCGGCTGCGTTACCACGTTTGAAGAAAACGCCTACGAGAAACAACACAGCAATGGGGGGCACTACAACGGAAAACATTTGCTGGATATACGCCCAGATACCGCCGAACTGAGCAATCATTGGCGCCCACAAGGCAGCGATTACCATGAGGACAAGCGTGATGATACGGCCATAACGCGTCACCTGTGCCTCGGTAATTTGAGGCCGCGCCGGCTTGATAAAATCAACCACAAGCAGCGTCGAGGCTGAGTTCAGCGTAGAGTCCACGCTCGACATAATCGCAGCAATCAGGCCAGCCAGTACCAACCCTATCATACCAACCGGTAAAATATTGACCAACGCTGTAGGAAAGACCAGGTCTGGGTTCGAGAGTCCGGGAAACAGCTGAATGGCCATCGCGCCGGGGATCACCATAATGAAGAGGGGGAGCACCTTCAGGAAGCCGGCCAGCATGGCACCCCATCGTGCGTGTTCAATATCTTTTGCACCAAGTACCCGCTGCACGATGTACTGGTTTGTCACCCAGTACCAGAAGCCGAGTAATTGTACCCCAAGCAAGAGGCCCGGCCACGGCAAAGAAGCATCATCAATCGGCTGAACAATCGACATATGCCCCTCTGGCACAGCAGCAAGAACATTGTCCCACGAAAAGCCAAGATCTCTAAACATTTTGTATGCAAGGGTGCCACAACCAATAATGAGAATAAGGGCCTGCAATGCATCGGTGTAGACCACAGCCTTCAGTCCACCCAATGCAGTGTAAAGGCCGGCAATCAGGGCCAGCCCCATGGCCATGGGCCAGAGCCCAATTTCAGGAAAAAAGAGTTGTAAAGTAATTGCGCCGGCATAGAGGGGTGCTGCTACATCAACCAGCAAGTTAAAAATGACCGTAATCATGGAGAAGTAAACCCGCGCCCGACGATCAAAACGAAGCTCCAGGTATTCAGGAATGGTGGTAATGCGGGCCCGCAAATAAAGGGGAATAAAAATGAGTGCACCAATAATAAGCGGTATTCCTGTCATCCATTCATACACCGATTGACTGATACCTGTACTGTAGGCAGCCCCGGCCAGGCCAATGATGGTCGAACTGGAAATATTGGAGGCAAAAAGCGACAGCCCGATAAATCCCCAGGTAAGGGAACGGCCGCCGAGGAAAAGATCATCGCCTGTTTTCGTCTTGGACGCAACCCAAAGACCGATCACGAGAACGACCATGAAATACGCGACAACAATGCCAAGATCAATATTACTTATCGTGGTTTCCATAAAGCTACTTGATTAATGCAAGGTGTTCAGTCTGGTGGCAATTCCTTGTACAACAGTTATCTGTTTGTCACTGTGCAAATGGTTATCGCTCTAACCTGAGCCGGCCTGCTGTGGGGATATCAAACGCGTGTACGCCCGCGTCAAGGTGGCACTGGGCGTGGGATATTTCATTACCCATGCAATCAAAAACTGTGGCTGTGTACGTCCCCGGACCATCAACAGCATCAAGGACAATGCGGTGGGCATCCGTGGCATTAATTACATCCGTGACAACAGCTCCGGCGCGTAGCGGGTAAACCATACTTTGGTATATGCCGGCAATACAGTGGGTGGGGGTATGCGCTTCGAGCAACGGATAGTTTGCCAGCGGTTGCTGGACTTCAAATTGACCAAAAAGAAGTACATCTCTGTGGGCAATCCAGAATTCAGTAAACGTCTTGATCATCTGGCGATGTGCGGCCGGCACATCAGCCATACGGACCGACAACTGGGGTACGGCAAACAACACATTCCAGAGCTGGAGTGCAGCAATTTCAACGGGCTCATCATAGTGCCACGTAACCATATCAGCATGTACAGCGCTGTCTCCAATCAACATGCGCACATCGGTTGTACGGAGACGGTTGGTTACACTATCATGGGGGCAATCAAATGCACGAAACATGTTGCCATATTTGCGCATGACAGGGCCGGCATACCGCTGCCTGAACTCGATCAACACATCGGGTTTGATGGCCCGAAGCTGCTCCATGACGCCTGTTAACAAGGCATCCACGGCCTCATAGATGCATGCATAGTCTCTGCCGGCTACCTGAGACCGTTCAGTGTCTTCGTAGACCCTGAAATCATCGATAAAGTCGAGCTTAAACCCATCCAAATCCCAGTCTTTCAGTGCGCTCGTGTATTTTCCAATCAGATACGCCCGGACCTCGGGGAAGCGCGGATCGAGTACCGGGGCCCAACGATGGGTATGCGTTAAACATTTATCTTTAAACCGTGCATATGCAGCTGACTTCTTGCCTACAAACGGTACAGCATACCAGGTCATGCACTTCATCCCGATCGCGTGTACCTTACGCACAAATTCCGCCATATCCGGAAATCGATCTGGATTCCAGTCGCCGGTAAAATCATAGCCGCGCTGGCTGTCGAGCGTTTGCCAACCATCATCAACAATGATCGTTTTATATCCCAATGGTGCGCATGCCTCACACTCAGCGATGAGCGCTTCCGTCGTGATGCGTTGATGGTAGCTGTACCACGTAGAATAGATGGGATCATGCGCAGCTGGCGGACAAGGCGCCGGCTTTTTATCAGCAAACCCGGCCCACCATGCAGCAACATCCTGCAGTGCCGTGCTAAACGGCTGCGGCCGGCTGTCGATACGCAACAACACTTCTTCGCTTGTGACCGGTGCAAGACACTCCGTAAACAGGGTCACATGGCAGTACACAAACCCATCTTCTTCGCGCACCACAGCGCGCATGGCGGTAGCATGCAATGCGTCGGAACAGGCAAACGTGTGAACATTTGCACTGTCATGCCCAAAAAGACAGATGACAGGCGCATTACGAGAAACACTGGCATCCAGGGTTTCCAACTCCCAGTCAGCACGCAGCCGTTTTTCGTAGAGGGTATCGGGTGTCCACATCCCTTGAATGTTATGCGCCGGGATGCGCCATGACAACGTGATGGGTGCTGGCAACTGCGGCTCGGGTGCAGTCAGTTTAATGTTATACTGAAAAAGGCCGGCACCTAATTCGGATGATTCAACCTCAACGTTACATCCATTTGCAACACCAGTGACAACTACTTCCGGAAGCACAGCACGTAATGCTTGAGAATCAGTCATTTGTTTCATGTGGTACGAGCAGAATACCGAACTGCAACACTGCTCAATTGGAGGGACAAAGTGGGATCAACCGTAATAACAAAACCCGTCTACACGGATCTTCAGGAAAATTGGTATGGTGGATATACCCATCACCCTTATTACACGCATCACAAAACCCGCCAGGCGGTATCCTGCAAACAAGCAGTGCTGAATACGGCGATTGCAGCATTTCTTCAATGGCAAACCGCAGGACAAATTGGTCGGCGGTAATTTGACCCAAGTGCCCGTAGCCGTCTTTTAATTTTGCCCGCTTTTCTGTAGGTTTACTACCGACGCTCGTTAACGTTAACGATCTCCGTCAACATATAGATAAAACCACGTGCTGTCAAGGCAATGAGCAGGGGGTCTGCGGATTATGATGACTGAATTGGCGCAGCGCGTCCACCGTCGGTACAATATCCTTGAAGGTCGTTGGGTGCTGGTCTCTCCCCACCGATCCAATAGACCCTGGCAAGGGCAACGAGAGACGATTGATGTGACTGAGTTACCCAAACATGATGCTACATGCTACCTGTGCCCCGGTAATACGCGGGCAAGTGGCGAGCAAAATCCGGCATATACATCTACCTATGTGTTTGACAATGACTTTGCCGCGCTAACCCCTGCGCCAGAACAAGAGGCTTTTATAGACGACGATCTCCTGATGGCCGAAACGGAAAGCGGCATTTGCCGGGTCATTTGTTTTTCTCCAGATCATAGCAAAACGCTCCCCGAATTGTCGCTGGCACAACTTCGCAGCGTTGTGGATACCTGGCAGGCGCAATACGAAGAACTGGGCAATCACCCCGAAATCAATTATGTTCAAATCTTCGAAAACAAAGGGGCTATGATGGGATGCAGTAACCCGCATCCCCATGGGCAAATCTGGGCCCAGCGCACTATACCCGATTTGCCGGCGACAGAAACTACTCAAATGCAAACGTACTTTGCACGCGAAGGAACTGATATGCTCGGAGATTATCTCGAGATAGAGCTTGAGCAAAAGCAACGGCTGGTTTGTAGCAATGACAGCTTTGTCGTGGTTGTACCCTTTTGGGCTGTATGGCCTTTTGAAACCCTCGTGCTGCCGAGGCGGGCAATGCAAAGCCTTGCATCAATTACTCCGCGTGAGAAAGACGATCTTGCTGATATTTTGAAACGGCTAACTACACGATACGACAACCTTTTTGGTATGTCTTTCCCTTATTCAGCCGGCATTCACCAGGCGCCAACAGACAACAAGCAGCATCCTGAGTGGCGCATGCATCTGCATTTCTATCCTCCCCTTTTGAGATCTGCAACGGTAAAGAAATTTATGGTGGGATATGAAATGCTGGGCATGGCGCAGCGTGATATCACCGCAGAAACCAGTGCTGCCCAACTGCGGGCGCTTTCTGAAAAGCATTACAAAAATCAAGCGGGAGCATGACCGTATTTGTCACAGGCGGTGCCGGCTATATCGGAAGCACCGTAGTTTCTGAACTAATTGCAGCCGGCTTTAAGGTTGTTGTATTCGACAACCTGTCCCAGGGCCATCGCGAAGCGGTACATCCTGACGCTGTTTTCTACAAAGGAGACCTTGCCGACAAGTCCAGCGTGGATAAAATATTCAGCGACTCCCAAATAGACGCGATCATGCACTTTGCATCGCGAACCCTCGTTGGCGAATCGATGGAATATCCCTTCCGCTATATCGGCGAAAATATCAGGAACGGACTGAACCTGATTGAGAGCGCGGCTGAGCACAACATCAAACGATTTATCCTGTCGTCAACCGCAAACCTTTTCGGGATGCCAGAAGAAATTCCGATCACGGAAGAGGCGTTGATAGCCCCGGGTAGCCCGTACGGAGAATCCAAATACGTACTAGAGCGCCTGCTCCAGTGGATGGATCGGTGCTGTGGCATGCGCTACGCTACCCTCCGGTATTTTAACGCTTGCGCGCAGCCTCTTCTTCCCTCGGGGAAGACCATAGTCCGGAAACCCATCTTATTCCGCTGGTCTTGCAAGTTGCACTGGGGCAACGCGACAAAATTTTTATTTATGGAGATGATTACGATACGCCGGATGGCACGTGTGTACGCGATTATGTTCATGTACTGGATCTGGCACAAGCCCATATCCTTGCTTTGCAAGCCCTTGAACAAGGCAGTGCCACGTACAACCTCGGCAATGGCAAAGGATTTAGCGTTCGAGAAGTTGTTGAAACTGCCCGGCGCGTCACAGGGCATCCTATTCCTGTTGAGATGGCGCCCCGCCGGCCCGGCGACCCGGCCATGCTGATAGCTGGCAGCCAAAAAATCCGTAAACGCCTGGGGTGGCAACCCCGCTATCCAGACTTGCGCGCGATCATAGAAAGCGCATGGCAATGGCATCAGCATCACCCAAACGGATTCAATAGCCAACAACCCTAGCCTGCAAAACACGAACGCCATGTCCTTGAAAGCCCGCCTTATCGCTGCATTTGAAGAGACCTATAATGCAGCACCCAACTTTGTCGTCCGGAGTCCCGGTCGGGTGAACCTGATTGGAGAGCATACGGACTATAACGATGGATTTGTCCTGCCAATGGCCATTGACCGTGCCGTATGGATTGCCTTTCGACCGCGTACAGACGGGCAGGTACACGTCAAATCGCTAGACTTCGATGCCACAGCATCATTCAGCCTCAACACCCTGTCTTATCAGGATGCCGGCTGGATTGAATACATTAAAGGAGTCGCCTGGGTGCTGCTAGACAAAGACTACACTCTAACCGGATGGGATGGCGTAATTGCAGGGGATGTCCCGGTTGGTGCCGGCCTATCTTCCAGCGCTGCATTGGAATTGGCGACGGCCCGCTGCTTTGCAGCCGTATCCGATTTCGACTGGGATCCCAAACAGATGGCCCTACTGGCACAGCATGCGGAGTGTGAATGGATTGGTATGCAATGCGGTGTAATGGACCAATTGATCGCGGCAGCCGGGCAAACAGACAAAGCGCTGCTTATCGATTGTGCGTCACTCGACATGCAGCCGGCCCCACTCCCGCCCGGTACGGCTGTTATTGTTATGGATACCTCAACGCGCAGACAACTTGTTGATTCTGCCTACAATGAGCGGCGCGCCAGTTGTGAATCGGTAGCGGCAGCGTTTGGCCTGCAAACCCTTCGACTTCTGGAGCCCGCGGCATTTGAAGCCCGATTCGACCAACTCGACCCGGTAGCCCGCCGACGCGCCAGGCACGTACTCGGAGAAAATGCACGAACCTTGTTAGCCGTGGAGGCCATGAAAGCAGGAGACGCAGCCACACTAGGCCGGTTGATGAATGAAAGCCATGCAAGCCTGCGTGATGATTTTGAGGTCTCTAGTCCGGCATTGGACCAAATGGCTGCGCTTGCGCAGGCCCATCCTGCGTGTTTTGGTGCGCGCATGACCGGGGCCGGCTTTGGCGGCTGTGCTGTTGCATTGGTTAAAGAAGGGCAGGCACCTGCTTTTGTAGCGCACATTTCATCTCGCTACCAAGCAGATACAGGCCATGAACCAAGCCTGTATTTGTGCAAAGCTACGGCTGGCACCACATTGATGCCCATGGCATAAACCCCATATTTAACCTACTGGTGAGTGCTGTACGATGCGGGTAGATTCGCGCAGCACCAGTGTTGCCCCTAAATTGATGGGGGGATGCGTTTTTTCAGGATCTTTGATCATGTCGAGCATACGCTCAAGTGCAAGGCCACCGATGTGGTATTTGTCGACACGGACACTACTTAAGGCCGGCGAGGACATCGCAGCAAACTGGATGTCGTCAAATCCGATGATCGAAACATCATCAGGCACAGCGAGGCCGTTATCGTGACAGGCGCGCAGGGCACCCAGCGCCATCAGGTCGTTGTAGGCAAAAATAGCCGAGATGTTTTTATCCCGTTTGAGCAACGTTTTTGTTGCTTCAAATCCCCCTTCAGCGGAAGGCGTTGAACCAATCACCTGGTCTTCTGTGATTTCCAAGTTGTGATATTTCAGTCGCTCCCAAAACCCTTGCACCCGCGGTTCAACGCTAAATGAGTAGTTCTTATTGGTGATCATTCCAATCCGGTGATGTCCTTCTTGCACAAAATGATCTACGGCAAGGTAAGCGCCTTGCACTTTGTCAACAATCACAGAACTGACATGGGGGTGTTCGAAATGGCGGTTAACAAAAACGAGGGGGCGAAAAGTCTCAACAAATTTGGCAAGGATACCTTCGCGGACCTTGCTACTCAGCGTAATGATCCCGTCAACGCCATGGGAGGCCAGCAATTCGATAATACCAAGTTCTGCTTCCGGCTGGTCATCTGAATTACAGGCGAGCACGGTATAATCATTGGCCAGTGCTTTATCCTGCACGCCACGCATTACTTCGGGGAAATAGGGATTGGTGATATCAGGCACAATGAGCCCCACCAAATTTGTCTGCTGCGTACTCATCGCACGGGCAAGGCGATTGGGCCGATAGCCCAGCTCCTGCACCGTTTGCATGATACGCTCACGGGTCTTTGGGCTAATTTCTCCCTTATTGTTGACCGCACGAGAAACGGTTTGCATTGAGACGCCAACCGCTCGCGCGACATCGCCTAACGTAACGCGTCGCTTCACTAAAAAGCCATTTGAAGTTGCAAGCCAGTGTCTTTCGTCAACGGTTGCGCAATCGCGAGTGTTCCTCTGCCGCGCGCTTCATGAGCGCCGGCAGAGGAACATCCGTTGCCTAAACTTGCCAGGTGATTCTTAAATGTGAAACGCGTAAACGCAGTTAGTCCATCAGTGCGGATAAGGCGCGTTTGTAATCGCCCGACGAAGGAATGGTATCCGCAGCTTCGAGGTATGCATCTACCAGATCTTCGTCGCCAGCTACTTTACCAGCGACTGCGAGTAACGCACGCGTTTTATCACCAGATGAGGAGATTTTTTGCGCTGAAGCGAGGTATGCTTCCATGCCGGCACGCGTCAGCTGTGCATCCTGGGCAAACTTCATAAGTACCCTGGCATGATCGCCCGACGAAGGAAGCGAATTGACAACGTCAAAGTAGGCATCGCTTGCAGTTGGTGGATACGTGCCAATTGCTGCGATAAGGAAGCGCGAACGATCGCCAGATGAAGGGATATGTTTGGCAGCTGCAAGTGCTTGCATGTAGGCCTCATCGTTCTCCAGAGCACCAGACTCAACCAGCTTGGTCAACACGCGGGTTTTATCACCGGATGAAGGAATACCGTTTATGGCCTCAAAATAATAGTCCGCTGCCTCATCGATATACAGATCCGCAGCTTTGATCAGAAAGCGGGAACGGTCGCCAGATGAAGGAATGCTGTTGGCCACACGAATGGCTTCGAGGTAGCTGGTTTCATTGTCCAGAAGTTCGTCCTCAACTAAACTGGTAAGGACCCGTGTTTTGTCTCCGGATGAAGGGATGCTTTCCACAGCATCAAAGAAGTAAGGCGCAGCTTTTTCAGACGCCACGTACTGGGGCGCAGCCCATTTGAGAAACCGGGAGCGATCCCCCGACGAAGGGATGTCTTTAACGAGTTTCGATGCCTGTAGCAACTGCCGATCATCAAGCTTGGCCTGCTCGAACAGTGCCGTCATATAGGCGACACGCGCACTGCTGCTGATAATCTTTGCGATCTCTGAAAAAACGCCGGCAACGCCATCATTATTAAGAATACGCTTGGTCCTTTCTGACGCACCAACCCCGGTTTCCCGAATCATTTTGACCAGCATGTCTTCGTACCAGTCGCGGTCAATTTCGGCAAAGTCCTTTTCTTTACCATTGAGCTTGTATCGATAGGTTAGCGCACCGCTTCTGCTGCTTTCAATACGAACCTGGCGCCGGGTTCGCCACTCTTTCTCGCTTATTTCGAGGTAGCCGCCAGGCGTAATTGAGGCAACATCGGTATCTGATTTATTCAGTTCTACCACACCCTTGCTTTCAAACTCCAGTGCGTAACCAAGCTTTTTCACCTGGTACATCTTTTTCCCATTTTTTGTAATGTTTAACTGGGAGGTGTAGTTATCCTTTTGCGCGGTGGCAGGTGTAGCAGCGAACAGGCACACACAAAGGCATGCACCAAGCAGTGCACAGGGGGCTGTCATTTTCAACTGTGGAAATCGCATGGTCTCAAACTTGTTTTATTCTATGTTAAAGTTGGTATGCCGGCTGCAAAGCCAGGCCAGGTGTGTGTCCGATTGTTCTAGCAATGCATCCTCCTAAAAAGGGTGCACCTCTTCCCTTGTGCACGCAGCAACGCCGTGCAATGTGTATAAATAGGGAAGCTTAAAACCGATTTAAATCTAGTTGTCTGTTGTGCGCCGGTGGCTCATAAAAGCTTTCAACACCTTCCGGTAGTCATCTGTGGATCCCAGATGACCAATTGCATCGAGAAAGCCATCTTGCACCGCTTCTTTATGCAACGGCAGGCTATCGCCTTTCAGGCTCTTTAACAGCACCCGGCTTTTATCATTTGATGCGGGGATGGATGAGGCTACGCGCAAGAATTGCAACGCAGCCACTTCATCCAATTGCTGATAGTCAACCAGGGCGATCAATACCCGCGCTTTGTCTCCGGACGAAGGAATAGTTGCTACTGCGTTCAGGTATGCATCAAAAACAACTGCGTTAAATTGCATCTTCTTTACCGCATTCAAGAGCACCTGCGCCTTGTCCCCACTGGATGGAATTCTACTGGCTGAACGTAAGATTTTAGCCATAGAGCGCGTACTAAGCGAAGAATCTTTTTGCTCCTTTACCGGCTGCGCTACAGGTAAGGGTTGCAAGGGCCCATCCGTACTGACGACGTCAATGGCTAGCTGGGCCTCCGCACCACCAATTACCGCAAGGTCGTTATCGGATGTCTCACCCAGGGTGGCCGCCATCCTGCGCGCCATAGATACCAGTGCATCAGGTGAGGCTGACGGCTCATCAGTAGGGACATCAGTGGCTGGGAGAACAGCAATGGGTGCCAACGCCGGCATCTCAGCGTGCGCTGGCAGGGTAGCTGGCGGTGCAGGCATAGGAGTGGTCGCGTCATCCGGTAAGGCAGCAAGCGCAACAGGATCACCTGGCTCAACAACTTCAACAGGAAGCAGTAGCGTTTCTGATGCCAGCGGCGACTGTACTATAGCATGTTTGGCGGGTAGCGCGAGAACCGGGACAAAATGCACCAACAACAACAACATAAGCGCTGTTACGGTGAGTAGCCCTGCGTAAGTCACGCGGGCAATCCGGAATGAAATTGACCGTTTTTTGTCGAGAATCGACTTGATGCGGTCAAACAATGCTTCCTTTTCTGAAGAAAACCCGGGTACAAAGGCCGGCGGTTGCTGGCGGGCGTACTGTGACACCAGCTTCGCCAGACAAGAAGCATACGTTTTGGGCCGTCGGGTCAACGCAATGACCCAGTCGTCACAGGCGTATTCGCGATCGCGGTCCATCAACTTCCCCAACAGCACAATACCAGGATGGAAGAAAAGGAGCGCAGCAGCAACCCGTTGCAGCAGCATTGTCCAATCATCCCAACGCTGCAAATGCGCAGCTTCGTGTAGCAAAACCTGCTGTAACTCAGTTTGCGACAAACTGGAAACCATGCCAGCGGGAAGTAAAATGCGCGGTTGCCAATATCCAACAGCAACTGCTGTCGAGATTTCATCTGAAATAGCAACCTGCACCTTTCTGGGCTGACGAATTTGTGTCAGTGTTTTCTGGAGCAAGGTCTGCACCCGCGCGGAAGCGGGATAGCTGGATGCTTTCAGTTTACGGACGCCGTACCACCCAAAGACAACTCGGATCAGCAGCATGCAAGCAACCGTTGCCCAGATCGTAAATAGCAAGACCCGTAAGGCCGGACTAAGCCCGGCTATTTCGATTTGCCGGGGTACCTGCCACATGGCGCCGGCTTCGTTGTAATAAGCAATTTCATCTGCGTAAACTGCTCCTTCTGTACCCAGTGAAGCCGGAGCTTCAGGCGCAGTGATCTCCGCAGGCGACTCGGGCGGAATTGGCGTATCGGGTTGCGCAGGCATTTCCGGAGCAGCGGGGCTCTCAGGTGCCGGCGCTTCAACAGGGTAGGCCGGCGCTAGAGGAGCTACCGGGGCCTCAAGCGTTAGTTGGGCATCAGCGCGCGTCCAGCCCTGCCACCCAACGAGACCAACACACACCACAAAAAGAGTCATCCAAACAATAAACCGTGTTGTTGCATTTATGGGGACCGACTTGGACATCACGCGCACGATGCCCCAGACCACAAGGCACAGGAGCGTCCCAATAAGAATTCCATTTGCAAAAGCTGACAAACTGGTGACAGCCAACGCATCGAGCCAATCAAAAACAGTCATGATGCATCCTCGTCTGGTGCTGAATCGATCATGCCTTTTAGCCGCTCGAGGTCGTCGGCATCGAAGTTGGCATGCTCCATCAGGTTAAGAACCAGTAATTCCGGGGAGTCATCAAAGAAGCGTTTCATCAGGTGCTGAATCGCTCCCCGCTGGGCATCCTCTTTGGGTACGATCGACTCGTAAACGTAGGCGCGCCCATCTTTTTTGTGTGTGAGATATGACTTCTGCTCAAGTATGCGCAGCATGGTGAGCACCGTGCTGTATGCCAACGGGGAATCGGCCGGCAGCGCATCCACAACATCCTGTACGGTCGAAGGGCCGCGCGACCAAATGATATCCATAAGTCGGAGTTCTGCGTCAGTTAGCGTGGTTGACTTCTTTCTGGCCATATCTAAACTATTAAACATTTAATATTAACACGACAAACATACAATATCCGAGGGCATTTGTCAATACTAAAGAATTAATAGTTAAAGACGAGGGCGATTAGAAAAGGTTACGGTTGGTCAGTTTTTTCTGAAAAATCTGAGCCTTAAAACCAGAAAAGCAGTACCCAACGGGGACTTAATTGAGCTGAATTGTGCTTATATGTATAAAAAAACAGCACTTCTGGCCTAATAGAACCTATTAATTTCGTAGATTCAGGAAATTCTTACATCACCCGCATATATAGAAACGCATGCAATCCCATATCAAATTGATGTTGTGTCTCATGCTTTGTGCAGGCACCATAGTTGGTTGCACAACCACCCAGGGCACAACATCTGGACAAGAGGCTTCCAAACCGACGGCGCCGGCAAAAAAAGCCGACGATAAAAACAGCATGAAAGCCTACAAGGATGTTGTCACAAAAGGGATGACATCTGATGAAGGCCTGTTCACGGTACACCAGAAAGACCAGACGGTCCTTTATGAAATTCCGGACAGCCTTCTCGGTAAAGAAATACTGCTCGTAACGCGCATTTCACGTACTGCTGATAACATTGGTTACGGCGGCGAAAAAGCAAACACGCAAGTGGTGCGCTGGCAACACAAAGACGACAAAGTGATGCTCCGTATTGTGAGCTACGAAAATGTTGCTGACGAAGACGAGCCAATTTACAACGCGGTGCGCAACTCCAACTTTGAGCCTATCTTGAAGTCTTTTGACGTCAAGTCGCTTGGCAAAGACTCCTCTGGTGTTGTGATCGACGTGAGTAGTCTGTTCACGGATGACGTTCCTAGCCTGGGCCTCCCGAAATTCCGCCGGGACCGCTTCAAAGTGCGTCGGCTTGATAAAACACGGACCTTTATCAATTCGGTAAAGAGTTATCCGCATAACATCGAAGTCAAGCACGTCTTGACCTACGATGCAAGCGCACCTCCCTCCAACGGCTCAACGGGTGCCATCTCACTGGAAATGAACCAGTCGATGATCATGCTGCCCGAAGACCCGATGCAACCACGATTGTGTGATGATCGTGTAGGGTTCTTTAGCGTAAACCTGACCGACTATGGGCGCGACGCACAAAAAGCTGAAACGCGATGCTATATCACCCGCTGGCGGCTGGAGCCCAAAGATCCAGCAGCCTTTGCCCGGGGTGAACTGGTTGAGCCTGTCAAGCCGATTGTGTATTACATCGACCCGGCAACGCCAGAAAAATGGCGTCCGTACTTGAAAGAGGGTGTTGATGACTGGAACCGCGCATTTGAAAGTGCCGGCTTCAAAAATGCCATTATGGCTAAAGATCCGCCAACAGCAGAAGAAGACCCAGAGTTTAGCCCGGAAGATGTGCGCTACTCTGTGATTCGGTATTTCTCTTCGGATGTACAGAACGCCTATGGCCCGCACGTACACGATCCAAGGACCGGTGAAATCCTGGAAAGCGATATTGGCTGGTTCCACAACGTAATGAACCTGCTACGTAACTGGTTCTTTATCCAGACCGCCGCCATCAACCCTGATGCGCGGGACGTCAAGTTCAAAGATGAAGTAATGGGCCGGCTGATCCGGTTTGTTTCTGCACACGAAGTAGGCCATACGCTTGGCCTCCCCCACAACTGGGGCTCCAGCTATGCGTACCCGGTTGACTCGCTGCGGTCAAAAACGTTTACCGACGCAATGGGCACGGCACCTTCCATCATGGACTATGCCCGCTTTAACTATGTAGCACAGCCCGGAGACGGCGTCACCAGTCTTATGCCAGATATCGGTATCTACGACAAGTGGGTTACCGAATGGGGTTACAGACCAATCCTGGAGGCGTCTTCAGCAGATGAAGAAAAATCTATTTTGAACGAATGGGTTGTAGAACGTGCTGATGACCCACTGTACTTCTACGGCCGGCAAGGTCCGCGCATCGATCCACGTTCACAAAACGAAGACCTTGGCGATGACGCAGTTAAAGCCAGCAACTATGGTATTGCCAACTTGAAAGTTATTCTCGGCAACCTCATTGACTGGAGTACTTCCGATGCTGAGGACTACGATGACTTGCAGGAATTATATGGCCAGCTAGGCGGTCAGTGGAATCGGTATGTCGGGCATGTTGCCAGAAACGTTGGTGGTTTCTATGAAACCTTCAAAACAGCCGACCAGGATGGTATGGTCTATGAAATGGTGCCGGAAGATCGCCAGCGAGAATCTATGGATTGGCTGCATGAGGAAGTATTCCACACGCCAGACTGGATGCTCAACGAGGACGTATTGCGCCGCATTGAAGGTGTTGGCGCGGTGGAGCGTTTGCGGCGCTACCAGGTTGGAGCCGTGAATACGTTGCTCGAACACCAGCGCCTTGCCCGCATGATGGAAGCTGAAGTTATGCACGGCAACGACACCTATACGGTGAGCGAAATGATGGCCGACATGCGACAGGCTATCTGGAGCGAGTTGGGCGATCGGTCTTCAATCGATGCATTCCGCCGCAACCTGCAGCGCGGTCACCTGGAACGGCTCGAGTACCTGATGACACAGGAGGCCTCACCTGTACCTTCATTCTTTGCAAGCTTTGGCTTCACTTCCATCGATGTGAGCCAGTCGGATATCCGTGCCTATGCACGCGGCGAACTGGAAACGCTGAAGCGTGACGCCACAGTAGCAGAACGCAGAGCACGCGACAACATGACGCGTCTGCACCTGAAAGATGTGATTGCCCGCATCGACCACATCCTCGATCCGGAAGATTAACGGATCCAGAAATCTAAATAAAAAGGGCCGGCTGCGCGATGCAGCCAGCCCTTTTTGTTTTACTGGTAAAATGGCAAAATTAGACCATGTATTTACATTCAATCATTTGATAATATTTACTGCTATTTCCCTGTTTAATGCTACTCGCTATGGCTAAGACTAAAATCAATTTCTTATCAATTTCTGATCGCGGGCAAAACAACGATATTGTTTTCATACACGGCTTCGGCGGTTCAGTAAAGGCAGGGCTTAATTTTGCAAACATACTTGCCAAAGAAAAAGGGCTCGAAGGCTGGAGTGTTCGTTCATTTGGTTACACGACCGGCCTCGCACCCAACATGTATGGTATCTGGACGGGGCGGCCAAGCCTGTGTAAGTTGTCTCAATTGTTGATAACTACAATAAAAAATAAAATACCTAGCAAAAACCGAATTACACTGATCGCCCATAGTATGGGCGGCCTTGTTGTTCAACGTGCCATTTTAGATGACAACGAACTTCGAAACAGACTGAGTTTCGTATTCCTTTTTGGCACACCTAGTGACGGCCTAGGAAAAGCTACCTTTGGGCAAAAATTCCTTAAACTTTTTGGACAAAGGAACAGGCAAATTCGTGATATGGCGCACAACAGCGAGTTTATGGCTAACCTGAGGAATCGCCGATCAGCTGTCTTTAGTAACCCATCGTTTACCTTCAGAGTTGCTGCCGGCGACAAAGATGAATTTGTGCCCGCCCGTTCTTCACTTGCGCCATTTGACAAATCTTTTCAACATGTTGTACCAGGTAATCATTTAGAGATCATACGGCCAAAAAAAGATGATAGCGAGAATGCAAGTGTAAGACTGGTTGTTAAAACAATGATGGGGGATGCTGCTTACGCAGGACCCTGGAATTCAGCCCGTATTGCAGTTGAGAAGGGTAACTTTCAGGAAGCGATTGTAGTATATGAACCGCACGTGCATGAACTAGATGAAGAAAGGATGGTTGAGCTTGCTCTTGCATATGAAAACACAGGTCAGGCTGACAAAGCGTTAGTCATACTATCAGCACATGCAAAAAAATATGGCGAACAGCATCTCGACGTACTAGGAACCATGGGGGGCCGGCTTAAGCGCCGCTGGTTATTGCAGGGCACCTTACCGGATGCAACATTGGCATACAGCTTGTACAAAGCAGGATATGCAAGCGCTATAAAAAAAGAAGACCATGAAATGGCGCATTATCTGGGCATAAATGTAGCCTTTATGCTCGTTGCCATGAACAAAGGCAAAAAGAAAAAGAGACAGGAAGCACAGCAAGTTGCCAGAGATGTATTGATTCATAGCAACAAAGATGAATCTCACTGGAAATTTGCTTCAGAAGCTGAAGCATTTCTCCACCTCGACCAAATCGAAAACGCTATGCTTCGATACCAAGATTTTGTATCAACGAATCCTAAACCTCGCGAACTAGCTTCTTCCTATCAGCAGGCAGAGTATGCGGTATTTTGTTGAGGTGATGAATCTGAATACCCGACCTGTTTGCCTTGATCCCCGAGCTCCCCCGGCAGCCCTCTGGGACCAGGAGTCCCAGGAATTCCTTGTTTCCCTGGCTCCCCCACCGCTCCATCTGGCCCTTGTTCCCCTCTGACTCCGTC
>JBCCIM010000096.1 GCA_039111535.1 Bacteroidota bacterium
AAAGAAAGTGGCTTTGATAGCAGTGGCCAACAAGCTGGTAAGACAGGTGTTTGCAGTAGTCAAAAGCGGTGTTGCCTTCGACAATGATTATGTCGAAAAAATGAAACTGAATACTTGATTCTTAACACAGTTCATCCTGAGCTCTGCGAAGGATCTCTGGACGGATATTAATCTGCTCCATCCCTGTCATCCTGAGCCCTGCGAAGGATCTCTGGTTAGCAGACTGTTGATTGGAGATTGTTGATTGCGGAATGGCGATCTACTTCATCCTAAGCCCTGCGAAAGAGCGCTCACGCACAGCATCGCGTTTGAAAAACCACAACAGTATCATGTGGAAATACGAAAGAAGGCTTCGCATAATTGGCATTCCCGTACTCTCGGTGATCATGTCGTTTGTGATGTGCTGGGAATACTGGGAGGCAGGCGGTGTGCAAATTCTGTCTGGTATTGGGAAGTCATTTGTCTTTACGTTTTGCATTTGGGAAGGCAACCGGCAGATCATGCTGTATC
Source organism: Bacteroidota bacterium (assembly GCA_039111535.1). Taxonomy (NCBI): domain Bacteria; kingdom Pseudomonadati; phylum Bacteroidota; species Bacteroidota bacterium. The sequence goes on from JBCCIM010000096.1 coordinate 511, forward strand.
TGTACCGGAAGTGGCCAGACGTAGAGCAAACCCGCCAACGGATTCTTACTGAAGTTGTAAGTGTCTTTGTATACACGCTGGGTATCAATTTCTTTATCAAGTTTCTGTTTAGCCTGGTGTTGCAGGAGCCCATCCTGGAAGAGGGGCAATCCGCCTGGTTTCATATGCTCACCGCCCTAATTCCGACGGCGTTTCTGCTCAGCATTTATGAAAGCATGTACTTCTTTGCGGCCTGGAAGGCCAACGTGGAGCGACGGGAAGCTCTCGTATTGGCCAACGCCCAATCGCAGTTTGAGGCGTTGAAGAAGCAGCTGGATCCACACTTTCTCTTTAATTGCATGAACACGCTGGCTTCTTTAATCGACGTGGACAATACGGATGCGCAGCGGTATCTGGGCCGGCTTTCAGAGGTTTACAGATATGTGTTGGATACACGGGAGCGTTCCACGGTCACGGTTGAGGAAGAGCTACAGTTCTTAAAAGCGTACATCTACTTGAACGAGGTACGTTTTCAGGATAACCTGAAGGTTGAGCAGCAGCTGGAAAAAGACATCTATGCCCACCGGGTGCCGGCTTTGAGTTTGCAGCTGCTCGTTGAGAATGCAATCAAGCACAATGTAGTCTCGCGAGAGCATCCGTTGACGATTCGCATTTACCAGGACGGCGACTACGTGACTGTAGAAAACAACAAGCGCCGCAAAAGCAGCTTCCACAGATCAACCAAGCTGGGACTACAGAACATCGTGAAGCGTTATCAACTGCTCACACAGCAACATGTCAGTATCAACGAGAGCGACACCGTCTTCCGTGTGCAACTGCCGCTCCTAGATCCGCAAGGGACGTGAAGGTTGTAATTATTGAAGACGAATATCCGGCTGCCAACCGACTGCGTACGCTGCTGGAAAAGGTTGACGCGCCAGTTGAGATTCTTGATGTACTCGATAGCGTTTCGGGTGCCTGTTCGTGGTTTGAAACCCATCCTTCTCCCGACCTGGTATTGTCTGATATCCAGCTTTCCGACGGACTGAGTTTCGAAGTATTCGAAAGGATGCAACTCAGGGCACCGATCATTTTTACGACGGCGTACGACGAATACGCTATCAAAGCATTCAAGCTCAACAGCATTGACTACCTGGTTAAACCCATCCAGGTTGAGGAGCTCAATGCTGCGCTCAACAAGTTTGTAGAAACCCGGCCGGCGCACCGTAGTGACCAGGTGCAGCAAGAATTGTTAGATCTATTAAAAGGCGTCCAAACGCGTGAGATCGCCTACAAAGAACGATTCCTTGTCAAAGGCGGCGAAGCCCTTGTGCCGGTTTTTCAGACCGAGATTGCCTACTTCTCGGCATCGAACGAGATTACACACCTTGTGCGCGCAGACGGGAAACGGTTCATCGTGGATTATACCTTGAGCGATCTGGAAGAGCGGCTGAATCCGGGCGCATTCTTCAGGGCGAACCGGCAGTATATAGTACAAGCCTCTGCGATAAGACGCGTCTTTCCCTATTTCAATGGCCGGCTCTTGTTGTCTCTTCATCCGCAGGCAAGGGAAGATGTGCTGGTGAGTAAGTCCAAAGCTTCGCGTTTCAAACAGTGGTTTGACGGCGGGTGAAAGCTAGCTGCCGAAAAGCAAAACCTGGTTAAAGCAAAAGGCCGGATCGCGCGGTTGCGCGACCCAGCCTGTAATTTGCTGCTTGCAATAAAACTGTTTGTTTACAGTACGATGTGCGCACCGAAGATCACACCGTGGCTGCGCGCGTCGCGGTCGCTATGCGTTGCGCCGGCGTTCTCGAGGTTGCCACCACTGATGAAGTTGAGTGGTGCATAGCCTTCTGTTCTGAAGACCTCGAAGAAGAGCTTTGAGCTCTTGTTGATCATCAGCGCACCACCCAGGATGTACTGGTTCTGGCGCTCCCAGGGCGACCCGTCTGGACCGGCGATGAAGTTCGAGAACTCACCTGAGAGGACGAAAGAGTACATGCCGTTGTCGGTGAGGACGTAGCTGGCGCCACCAACCAATGAGCTTACATGTTCTTCTTCGAACACGTTGAGTGGTGGTACCGGGTTGTGCGTGCCTGGCCATGGATCTTCAGTGATGGCCCATGCGCCGATCAGGCGGAGCCGGCCAATATTGGCTGTGCCGTAGAAAGTGCCGGCGCCGTTTGGTTGGTCGCAAGGCATGAAATGGACAACCGGGAAGTCCTGGCAGTATGCGCTACCTCGGACAAACGAAGCACCTGCCTGGATGGATGTGCTCTGGCCGAAGTTGAACGTGTAGCTGCCGTCAAAGACGAAGTTGTTCAACCGCGAAGGTACCGCTGTGCCTTCCACAGGAACGTGTAGCGCACGGAACTGGGCACCGCCCTGAACGGCAGTAAAGGAACCGTTGAACCCACCAAGGTCAACCCCAATCATGGCACCAAAGCCGAGGCCGGCAAACGCGTGCCACATGGTTGAGTTGGTAAATGGGCTTACGCTGCCCTGGTAGCCGAAATTGACATCCATTTTACCAACGGCGCCGTAGATGGGGAAGTCGTTCAGGTTACCGAGCACAACAAAACCTTTGCGAACCTGCACCTGGTTACGTGTCAAAGCAGTGAGGGTACCTGCGCCGAAGCTCTGCTGTGGATCGTAGAGCAGTTCGGTGTATATACTGAGCCAGTTGGTGATTGCGCCGGCGAACATGAGCTGGGCGGAATGTAAGGTAGCTTCGCTTACTTCTTTACCAATTTGATTGTTGGCTGTCGGATGGCGCATCAGGTAACCAAACTTGGAGTCTGTATTAGAGGCCTGGTAATCGACGAGCCCAATGAGTGAAGCACCGAGATAGATTTTACCGGTTTCGATGCGGTTGGTACTGAGTGCGTTTAACAGGATGTCGGCTTTACGGATGTACTGCACGGGTTCGAGCAGTTCGTAGTTGAGCGTTGTGTTGATGGCAACTACTTTTTGTTCGTCTTTGTCAGCCTGAGAATCCTGCGCGATAGCAGGGACAGAAAAGAATAGCGAAAGTACCAGGCCAAAAAGCAACACAGCTCGGGGGGTCGCTGCTTTTGAGTGGTAACGGTTGGTCATTTTTACCTCCACAATCAACCTGCGTGGGTCGATCAGTCTTCATTTTGAAAATTATGCTGCGCAACCCCGATAAATGTATTGTAAGTATGGGTTGGGCCTTGCGCAGTGTTGAGCGTTAATCGCGGATAGAAACTAGGTGATCGTTTCCCCGCAGCGCATCACATGGATATGTGAATAAGTTTGGCGTTTTTTTATAAAAATGGCGGATTTGCGCACTTTACAGTGTGGCTGTTGTGGAAGTGTTGGGTTGTGTCACCAAGCGGTGTTATAACTGTTGTAAGAATGTTGCCGGGAAAGTATGTGGTTACTTTAGCGTAGCAGTATCATCCGTTTGGTGAAGCGCAGGAAGTCGAGTTCAATGCGGGCGAGGTAGACGCCGGCTGGTAGATCTCCTGCGTCAAAGTCAGCGGTATGGATGCCGGCTTCCTGTTGCGCATCTACGAGTAGCGCGACTTGGCGGCCGAGTATGTCGTACACTGCCAGCCGCACTTGCATCGTTTGCGGCAGGCTGTAGCGAAGGGTGGTGGTTTGGGTGAAAGGGTTGGGGAAGTTCTGGTCGAGGCCGAGGACGAAATCCTGCTGTGTATGGACTGTTTCGGATTCAACCATTACTGGCGCATAAAAGGAATCTGCAAAGTCATGAATGCTACTTACGTCTTTCCTTAATTGGGAGACCGAGTCAAGGTTATCAGATCCTCTCGCCCAAACAATTGCAAATCTGACCACTACCGTGTCGCCCCGTCCAATAGTGAAAGGACCCGTAGATAGAGCATTTCTCCGATCTCCCGGGTACAGCGGAGTACCTTCGCCATCGGAATCAAATTCAGACCAGAAAGCCTTTGTTACGGGATCGCCTGAGAAAGCAAAACGTGTTACTTCCCTGTTTAACAGTGCACCATCTTGGGTAAGGTTTCTGAAATAGCCTCTCAAGCCAGCTAACAAAGCGGTCCCATCTTTCCAGCGGGATTGCATGTAATTATAATAATCAGGTCCCAGAATAGGCTCGCCATTGGGCGCGCCACCGCCCGTGACTTTCATCATGCCATAAGCGCCGATTTTTTCGCCAGGCTCATCGATTTGTCCGTCCCGATTGTTATCATAATTGTCAGCATCTGCTGGTATTGTTTCCAGGAATGTGATACCTACGGCTGGTGGTGCGGTGCCATAGCCCTCGCCGCCTTCGTCATCATTGTCTGCATTGTAGGTGAAGCCGAGGTGCAGAAGTGAATCCGATCCAACATAATCGTCATCAAAATTTCCAAGATCACTGTCTTTAAAAAAACCAAAAAAAGCGTGCTTAAAGGGCAGGCTGTTTTTGTTAATCAATTTGTATTCGTAAAACGTGTTGTTTCCGATAAAGCCGGGATGTGCAAATGCATGGGCAGACGCATGTACTTCCAGACCAATTGGTGCCGTGTCTGATGCCTCATGAACATTACCGCGGTCGTTCATAATCCACCAGAGCCGCTGGTCGCCAAGGAGGGCCGGCATGTCTCCGCCTTGCAGGTTGTAATTGTTAGGATTACCATCTCCATCAATTACTGGCGCCCCCAGATGCCATGGCCAATTTTTTAAGTTAGATGAGACATCACCTGAGCGTACAAAGGTCTCAAGATCGCTTCTTGTAATTTCCCAGATTTTGTCAAATTGCTTGCAAGACGCGGGCGGGTTGCCATTGTCATCCAAAGGTCCGGCCCAGAATTCCCATGGTCCGTAGCGAGTTGCGGCCGTTCGGATATCTTCTCCAATCATACCACCCACCCAAATATTTGCAGAAAAGATGGCACTTGCGCCACCGCCTTTAGGGACTTCGTAGGCGTGTGGTGAGCCGCGCCAAAAGAGGCCGCCATTATTGAAAATGCGAGCACGTACGTTGCCTACTTCCAGGAAAGCTTCTGCAAGGGCTGGCTCACAGGTGCCCACTTGGGCTTGTGCCCGGCTTATCCAAAGCAAAAGTACTATGATAAACCAGTACTTCATCGCAGCAGCACCATTCGTTTAGTAAACTGTAAGAAGTCGAGTTCAATGCGGGCGAGGTAGACGCCGGCTGGTAGATCTTCTGCGTCAAAGTCAGCGGTATGGATGCCGGCTTCCTGCTGTGCATCCACCAGCAGTGCGACTTCGCGGCCAAGGATGTCGTACACTGCCAGCCGCACCTGCATGGATTGCGGCAGGCTGTAACGGAGGGTTGTAGATTGGGTGAAAGGGTTGGGAAAGTTCTGGTCGAAGCCGAGGACAGGAGACGGTGGTTGACGGAAATCCGCTGGCTTTGGCGTCATTGATGCAGGCGTATAAAAAGCATCTGATGTACTTCGAATGGCGCGCACATCTTTCTTGAGCTCTGTTACAGAATCGAGGTTGTCTCTACCTCTTGACCACACAATGGCTAACCGCACCTCTATGGTGTCAAACGATGCAATGGTGTATGGGCCTGAGGAAAAAACCGAGCGTCTATCTGCTGGTCTCCAAGCCCGTCCTTGGTTGTTGATATTAAATTCGGTCCAAAAAGCTTTGGTGACCGGATCACCCGAGTAGGAAAAGCGAGTTGTCTCCAGTGGCAGGTCATCATCTACATTTGTCCGCCAATCATACCCGTTGTAGCCTTTATACATAGGCGCGTCGTCTTTCCAGCGCGACTGCATATAGTTGTAGTAGTGCCTACCAGTTTGGGGGTCTCCATTTACAGAACCGCTACTTTTGAAGTATACCATACTATAAGCTCCAATTTTTTCATCTGGTTCGTCAATTTCACCGTCCCTGTCGTTATCAATGCTGTCTGGTGGCGCTAGCTCGGTTTCAAGAAAGGTGAATCCAATGGCTGGCGGTGCCAGACCATATCCTTTGCCACCTTCATCTACATTGTCTGCGTTGTACCCATAACTCAGGTGTAGCAAAGAATCTGATCCCACGTAATCGTCATCAAAGTTACCCAGATCAATATCTTTAAAAAGGCCAAAGAAGGCCTTGTCGAAAGGTGCATTATTTTTATTGATAAGTTTGTAGCTGTAGAAGGTGCTGTTGCTTATGAAGCCGGGATGAGTAAACGCATGGGCAGACGCATGTACTTCCAGGCCGATGGGATCACTATCTGATGTATAGTGGATGTTGCCTCTGTCGTTCATAATCCACCAAAGCCGCTGATCGCCAAGCAGTTCCGGCAGGTCACCGCCTTCGAGGTTGTAATTATTCGGATTACCATCCCCGTCAACTACGGGTGCGCCCAGATGCCATGGCCAGTTTTTAAGGTTGTTTGAGACGCCTTCTCCATCGATAAATGCCTGAATGTCTTCGGTTCTGATTTCCCAGATTCGATCGTACGGCTTACAATCTGCTGGTGGATTGCCTGTGTAGTCAAGTGGGCCGGCCCAGAACTCCCAGGGCCCATAACGACTGGCTGCAACACGACGAAAGCCGTTAATCATACCTCCGATCCAGATACTAGCTGCAAAGATGGCATTGGAGCCGCCTCCTTTGGGCACTTCGTAGACGTGGGGAGATCCGCGCCAGAAGAGGGCTCCGTTGTTGAGGATGCGAGCGCGTACGTTACCGGCATCAAGGTACGCATCTGCCAGTGCCGGTTCGCAGGTGCCGGTTTGAGCAATCGCAACGTGCGGCAACAATAAAAAGAAGAGTAAAGTCCAGAAGCGTTTTTGCATGGGAAATATCAGAAAGGCCTACTGGTAAAAACGCAAAAAGCCATACGCACACGACACAGGTAGGAGAACCTTCAACCAACTACCGGATCAGGACCATGCGTTTAGTAAACTGCAAGAAGTCGAGTTCGATGCGGGCGAGGTAGATGCCGGCGGGGAGATTGTCGGCGTCAAATTCGGCGGTGTAGATGCCGGCTTCTTGCTGGGCGTCTACCAATAGCGCGACCTCGCGGCCGAGTATGTCGTACACGGCTAATCGCACCTGCATTGTCTGTGGTAAGCTGTAGCGGAGGGTGGTTGATTGGGAAAAGGGGTTGGGGAAGTTTTGGTCGAAGCCGAGTAGAGGTGCTTGCTGGTTGGCTAAAGACTTCATAACAGCTGTCGGGGTGTAGATATAATCCGCATTTGCTCGCACTGCACGTGTCTCTCTTCTCAGTACTGAAATGGAGTTAAGGTTGCTATCGCCTCTTGACCAAATGATGGCAAAATTAATCACGGTTGTGTCTCCTGGTGCGAGGTTGAAGGGGCCCGTTGCAACCACAAATAGCCTATCAGACGGATGAACCCTGTTGCCCATACCATCCATATTATTTTCTGACCAGAACGCGCCTGTTACTGGGTCACCCGGGTAGAAAAAATTGGTATGTTGGGCAATCAGTCCTTTGGGCCAATAGTCGCCTTGTATTCCCCGATATCCCTCAACAACATGCCGGCCGTTGCCCCAGGTGGATTGCATGTAGGCGTAGTAGTGGTCTGCATCGGTAGGGTCGCCATAAGGCCCGGGATCTGAGTCGAAAGCCATGGTATTGGTTGTCCCGAGCATTTCGCCCGGTTCATCAATGATGCCATCCCGATCATTATCCCGATTGTCGTCATCTTTGATTGGTGTATGCAGAAAGGTCAATCCAATCGCTGGCGGCGCATCACCATAGCCTCTGTATCCTTCATCTTCATTGTCCGCATTATAATAAAAGCCGAGGTGCAACAGGGAGTCGGAGCCTACATAATCGTCACCAAAATACCCGAGGTCACCATTGGTAAACAGTCCAGCATAGGTATCTTCAAGAGTGCTTACGTTCTTGTTGATAAGCGCGTAACTATAGAAGGTGAAATGCGACCACGGCGGGTTTTTTATAGCAAATGCTGAAGCTTGAATTTCAAGGCCAATGGCATTGCTTCCCGTGGCCTGATGTATGCCGCCGGCATCGTTCATGATCCACCAAAGGCGTTGATCTCCCAGTAATTCTGGTAGATCGCCATGTTCAAGGTCATAGTTGTCCGGATTGCCATCGCCATCAATCACAGGGGCACCGAGTTGCCACGGCCAATTTTTTAGATTTTCCGATGTACCCTCACCGTTTAGAAAAGCCTGTATATCTTCGGTTCTGATTTCCCAAATATGATCGTATGGTTTGCAATGAGCTGGTGCATTTCCCGCCTTGTCTAATGGGCCGGCCCAGAACTCCCATGGTCCGTATCGAGTAGCTGCGGTTCGAAGTTCTGCATCCATTATGCCACCCACCCACAGGCTTGCTGTGCCCATCGCATGCAGGCCGCTTCCTTTGGGGACTTCATAGCCAAGCGATGAAATCTGCTGTGGGGAGCGCCGCCAAAAGAGGCTACCATTGTTGAGGATACGAGCGCGAACGTTGCCGGCATCCAGATAGGCTTCTGCCATTGCGGGCTCACAGGAGCCTACCTGGGCGTGCACTGGAAAGGCCCAGAGCAAGAGCAACATGAACAGTCCTTTCTTCATCGCAGGAGCACCATCCGTTTAGTGAACCGGAGAAAGTCGAGGTCGATGCGTGCTAGGTAGATGCCGGCTGGCAGATCTCCGGCATCAAACGCGGCGGTGTAGGCGCCGGCTTCCTGCTGGGCATCTACGAGTATTGCGACTTCGCGGCCAAGCATGTCGTACACCGCTAGGCGCACCTGCATCGCTTGCGGGAGGCTGTAGCGGAGGGTGGTGGATTGGGTGAAGGGATTGGGGAAGTTTTGATCGAAGCCGAGCGTGAAACTGGGGGTGATCTCATTGCCCCGCGTTTTGTCATACGTTCGCGGTGAATAAAAGGAATCTGAAAAATCGCGAATGGACTTTACATCCTTCTTTAGTTCAGCGACGGAGTCTAAATTATCTTTGCCCCTTGACCACACAATGGCTAAACGCACCTCTACCGTATCAAAGGAGGCAATGGTGTAAGGGCCGGAAGAAAAAACGGAGCGCCGATTTGCTGGTGCATGCGCTAATCCGTTGCCGTTTACGTTGAATTCAGTCCAGAAATCTTTTGTTGTCGGATCGCCTGAGTAAGAAAAACGCGTCGTTTCTGTCGGAAAAGTATCTGAGAATTCGCCCCAATCATACCCCATATAACCTTTATATAGAGGTTTATTGTCTTTCCAGTGCGATTGCATGTATCTGTAATAGTCTCTACCTGTTGTAGGATCTCCGCTTACAGCTCCGCCTCCATGGTAAAAAAGCATGCCGTAGGCCCCAATTTTCTCATCTTCCTCATCTATCTCCCCATCCCTGTCATTATCAATGTTGTCAGGTGGTGCTGATTCAGCGTCTAGAAAGGTGAAACCAATGGCTGGTGGAGCCGTGCCGTATCCTTCACCGCCTTCGTCATCATTGTCGCCGTTGTATCCGTAACTGAGGTGTAAGAGTGAGTCAGAGCCGACATAATCGTCATCAAAATTACCCAGATCGAAATCTTTGAAGAATCCGAAAAATGCATGTTCGAAGGGTGCGGTGTTTTTATTGATGAGTCTGTAGCTATAGAAGGTGGTATTGCTGATAAAGCCGGGATGGTCGAAGGCGTGCGCGGAAGCGTGTACTTCCAGGCCGATGGGATCACTGTCGGTTGCCTGGTGGACATTGCCCCGATCATTCATGATCCACCAGAGGCGTTGATCACCGAACAGCTCTGGTAAATCTCCTCCTTCGAGGTTGTAATTGTCAGGATTGCCGTCTCCGTCGACAATCGGGGCACCGAGTTGCCATGGCCAGTTTTTCAGGTTATTGGAGATCCCGTTTCCATCGATAAATGTTTGAATATCTTCGGTTCTGATTTCCCAGATTTGGTCGTAGGGTTTGCAATCTGAAGGCGGATTTCCTGCTTCATCAAGAGGTCCGGCCCAGAACTCCCACGGTCCGTAGCGGCTGGCGGCAACGCGTAGTGAGTTATTGATCATGCCGCCGACCCAAATACCTGCAGCCCAGTTGGCATGAAGGCCACTTCCTTTGGGTACTTCATAAACATGCGGCGAGCCTCGCCAAAAGAGACCGCCATTGTTGAGGATACGGGCGCGTACGTTGCCGGCGTCCAGGTATGCTTCTGCCAGGGCTGCCTCGCAGTTACCGGTTTGGGCAATTGCAACGTGCGGTAACAATAAAAAGATGAGTAGGAGCCAGCCGTTTTTTTGCATCGGAAATACCAGATCAGGTCTACCGGTAGAAACGCAAAAAGCCAATCGTACACGACACAGGTGTAAGAATCTTCAACTGATCACCTGATCAGGGCCATGCGCTTGGTGAACTGCAGGAAGTCGAGCTCGATGCGGGCGAGGTAGATGCCAGCCGGCAGGTTGCCTGCGTCAAACGCGGCGGTGTAGATGCCGGCTTCTTGCTGTGCCTCAACCAATAGCGCTACTTCGCGGCCGAGCATGTCGTACACTGCGAGCCGTACCTGCATGGGTTGAGGCAGGCTGTATCGGAGGGTGGTAGAATGCGTGAAGGGGTTTGGGAAGTTCTGGTCGAAACCAAGGACAAAATTCGGAGGAGGAATTTGCGCCTGTTCAAAGTTGACCTGTCCTAAAGGGGTGTAAAGCGTCTTTGTCGAACTGCGTACTGCGCGCGTGTCTTTGCGCAGTTCAGTTATGGAATCAAGATGATCTTTACCACGCGACCATATAATCGCAAATCGAATGGTTGCAGTATCACTAGAAGCAATGGTAAATGGGCCCGTTGAAGTTACCATTCTGCGGTCAGCAGGGTCAATCGTCCCTCCCGCACCATTCCAGTTGAGTTCAGACCAAAAGGAACGCGTAACTGGATCTCCCGAAAACAGGAACCGCGTAATTTTACTTTCGGGGACACCTTCGCGGCCCGTGCCCCACTCAACCTGGGGCAGGCCGTCTTTCCATATACCCTGCATCGTCCTGTAATAATCACGTGCAGTGACAGGATCACCATCACCATCACCGCTGCCACTGCTGTTATACGACTTTACCGCATAGGTGCCAATTTTTTCGCCGGGTTCGTCAATGACACCGTTCCGATTGTTATCAATGCCGTCATGAGGTGCCTCAATAGTCTCCAAAAATGTAAAGCCTACAGCTGGAGGAGCAATTCCGTAACCGTTTCTCTCTTCCTCGTCGTTATTGTCTGCATTATAGGCAAAGCTTAGATGCAGCAAGGAATCAGAGCCGATGTAGTCATCATCAAAATCTCCCAGGTCTACATCTGTAAACAAGCCAACGTAAGTGTCTTCAACTTCGACAGTATTTTTATTGATTATGCTGTATTCGTAAAACGTGACATTTCCGAGTGCGCCGGCGTTGGCATAAGAAAAGGCAGAACCATGGACTTCAATGCCTATTGGATCGCTGTCTGTTGCTTCATGGATATTTCCTCGGTCGTTCATGACCCACCAGAGGCGCTGGTCTCCAATCAGTTCTGGCAGGTCTCCATTTTCGAGGTTGTAATTGTCTGGATTACCATCGCCATCAACAACGGGTGCGCCAAGTTGCCAGGGCCAATTCTTCAGATTGTTAGAAATGCTATTGTCCTTAAGGAATGTTTGAATATCTTCGGTTCGGATTTCCCAGATATGGTCATAGGGTTTGCAATCAGTTGGCGGGTAACCTTTCTCATCCAACGGCCCGGCCCAAAATTCCCATGGTCCATACCGACTGGCGGCAGTGCGCAAGGAGCCATTAACCAGGCCACCTACCCATATACCAGCTGTAAAAATCGCATGTGTGTTTTCTCCTTTGGGTACCTCGTAGACATGCGGTGAGCCCCGCCAGAATAAGCTGCCGTTGTTGAGGATGCGAGCGCGCACGTTGCCGGCGTCGAGATACGCCTCTGCAAATGCCGGTTCGCAGTTGCCGGTTTGAGCAATCGCAATGTGCGGCAACAATAAAAAGATGAGTAGGAGCCAGCAGTTTTTTTGCATCGAGAATACCAGAAAGGTCTACTGGTAGAAACGCAAAAAGTCAATCGCACACGACACAGATGCAAAAACCTTCAACCTGTAACTCGCAACCTTCAACCGATCATCTGATCAGGACCATGCGCTTGGTGAAGCGTAGGAAGTCGAGCTCGATGCGGGCGAGGTAGATGCCGGCCGGCAGATCGCCTGCGTCAAATTCAGCGGTATGGATGCCAGCATCCTGCTGTGCATCTACAAGTATGGCGACTTCGCGGCCGAGTAAGTCGTACACTGCCAGGCGTACCTGCATGGTTTGCGGCAGACTGTATCGGAGGGTGGTTGATTCGGTGAAGGGGTTTGGGAAGTTTTGGTCGAAGCCGAGGACCTGTTGCTGGAACGTTTGCGCGGGTTCTGGGATTTTAACGGGAGTGAAAATTTGATCTGCAAATGCGCGTACGCCGGTTGTATGCCTTTTCAAGAGGGAAACGGAGTCCAGATTACTTTCTCCGCGCGACCAGATAATTGCGAAGTTAACCGTTGTGGTGTCGCCTGATGAAAGGTTAAACGGGCCAGAAGATATGATAAATCTCCTGTCTCCAGGGCCGAGGGCGGCATTGTCCATGGCATCTGAATTGACTTCTGACCAGAAAGCACCAATTGTAGGATCTCCTGTGTAGAAGAAATTCGTTGGTTTTTGTGGTAAACTAGCCGGCCAGTGACTACCGGGAAAGCCGGTCAACCCCTCAAGCACTGGGCTACCATCTCCCCATCTTGAACGCATATAATTATAGTAGTGTCGCGCTGATACGGGATCCCCATACGGTCCAGTGTCAAAATAGTAGTGCAACGTGCCCGATGTACCCAGCATCTCTCCAGGCTCATCAACTACCATGTCACGATCATTATCCAGATTATCTGCGTCAGCTACCTGCGTATGTAGAAAGGTGACGCCAAATGCCGGCGGTGCTTTGCCATAACCGTAATCCCCCTGATCGTCATTATCACCATTGTAGTGATATCCAAGGTGTAGGAGGGAGTCGGATCCGAGAAAATCATCGCTGTAGTTGCCAAGGTCTCCTTCTGTGAAGAGCGAAACGTAAGCGTCTTCAATTGAGGAAGAGTTTTTGTTGATGAGCTTATAGGAGTAAAACGTGAAGTTTTCGAGTCTGTGATCTATAAATGCAAAGGCCGAGGCATGGATTTCAATACCTAACGGATTGCTTTTAGAGGCTCTGTGTGTATTGCCCCGGTCATTCATAATCCACCAGATCCGTTGGTCTCCCAGGAGTTCAGGCAAATCTCCTTTCGCTAGATTGTAATTGTTGGTATTTCCGTCGCCGTCTACTACTGGTGCGCCCAGATGCCACGGCCAGTTTTTTAGGTTCTCGGACACTTCGCCAGCATGTAGAAAAGATTCAATATCTGCTTTTGAGATCTCCCAAAGCTTATCGTACTGCGCACAAGACGCGGGAGGATTACCATTTTCATCGAGCGGGCCAGCCCAAAACTCCTGTGGACCGTACCTGGTGGCTGCCGTGCGTATTTCATTGTCTATCTTGCCACCCACCCAGAAACTTGCATTAACAAATATGTTGATGCTATCGCCTTTAGGCACGTGATATCTGATGCGACTGTATGGCGGGTTGGGATTGAACGACCGGAATAGTGCACCGTCGTTGTAAATGTTAGCCCGGACATTACCCACGTTTAAAGTAGCTTGGCTTAGTGTTGGCTCACAAGTACCGGTTTGGGCAAATGCCGTGTACGGCAACAATAAAAGGACGAGTAAAATCCAGGAGCTTCTTTGCATTGAAAACACCTTCAACCTGTAACTTTCAACCTTCAACATATTATTTGATCAGGACCATGCGCTGGGTGAAGCGGAGGAAGTCGAGTTCGATGCGGGCGAGGTAGATGCCAGCCGGTAAGCTGCCCGCGTCAAACTGGGCAGTGTAGATGCCGGCTTCCTGTTGTGCATTTACGAGTACTGCGACTTCGCGGCCGAGTAAGTCGTATACAGCCAGTCGCACCTGCATGGTCTGCGGCAGGCTGTAGCGGAGGGTGGTGGATTGGGAGAAGGGATTCGGGAAGTTCTGGTCGAAGCCGAGGAGGGGGCTTTCAATAGGTTCTGGAATATTTTGCTCTATTGATTGGGGTGTATAAAAAGAAGTAGCAAAGTCCCGAATTTCTTGCACTTCTTGCTTTAGCTGAGTCACGGAATCGAGGTGGTCAGTACCCCTGGACCACACTATTGCAAATCGGAAAAGTACAGTGTCGGTTGGGGCAAGGTTATATGGCCCACTGGAAATTGAGAACCGACGGGCGCCAGGTGGTATTAATTCGTTGCCGAGGCCATCATTATTGAAGGCTGACCAGAAGCTTCGATTAACTGGGTCTCCGGAATAGGCAAAACGCGTTACCTCTCGTTTGGGCATATCATCACGCTGATAACCCCAAGAGCCTTGTACAAGCGCTGTACTGTCTTTCCACCGGGATTGTAGATAATTATAGTAGTCTGCTGCTTCAACGGGCTCACACGTAACACATCCTCCACCGAAAAATTGCATGACGCCGTAAGCGCCTAATTTTTCTTCAGGTTCGTCGGTCAAACCGTTACGGTTGTTGTCAAAATTATCTGACTCTGCTTGAGTCGTTTCAAAGATCGTGATACCAATAGCTGGTGGAGCTACACCATATCCTTCGCCTCCTTCGTCCTCATTGTCCGCATTATACACAAAGCCTAAATGTAGAAGAGAATCAGATCCAACGTAGTTGTCATCGAAATTACCTAGGTCATTATGACCGAAAACTCCCACAAAAGCTTGATTAAAAGGAGCTTTGTTTTTGTTGATCAACCTATATTCATAGAACGTGCTGTTTGAAATAAAACCGGGATGTGAGAATGCATGGGCAGAGGCATGTACTTCGAGTCCAATAGCATTAGAATTAGAAGATTGATGCACATTACCTCTGTCGTTCATAATCCACCATAATCGCTGATCGCCGTAGAGTTCGGGTAAGTCACCAGCTTGGAGGTTATAGTTGTTGGGATTTCCATCACCATCGATCACGGGGGCACCCAATTGCCATGGCCAGTTATGTAGCCTTGATGAGATGTCTCCTGTACGTATAAATGCCTCTATATCTTTCTTTCTGATCTCCCAGATTTTATCGTACAGATTACAGTTGATTGGTGGATTTCCTGCATCATCAAGTGGCCCGGGCCAGAATTCCCATAGACCATATCGGGTTGCGGCTACGCGAAGGGAGTCATTTATCATGCCACCTACCCAAAGTCCATTTGCAAAGTTAGCATTGAGGCCTGAGCCTTTGGGTACTTCATAAACATGGGGTGAACCTCGCCAGAACAGCCCACCATTGTTGAAAATGCGTGCACGTACATTGCCGGCGTCCAGAAAGGCTTCTGCCTGGGCTTGATCACATGTACCGGTTTGCGCGGCTGCTGTGTGCGGCAGCAATAAAATGATGAGTGAGATCCAATAGCTTTTGTGCATCGATAGTACCAGATAAACTTACTGGTAAAAACGTAATAAGACATGGCCACGCGACATGATTACAAACACATTCACCCTATAACGCTTCAGCTAATCTTTTCTGGATACCGGATCAAGTCGGCATGACGTGAGGGGGGGCAGTACGCCATCTCGAAATCAATCGGCATTCAAAATACCTTCAACCAATTATCTGATCAGTACCATCTGTTTGGTAAACTGTAAAAAATCGACCTCGAGACGGGCGAGATAGATGCCGGCCGGCAAGTTGCTTCCGTCGAATTCTGCGGTGTGAATTCCCGTTTCCTTTTGCCCATCTACCAGAAGCGCTACTTCGCGGCCGAGCATGTCGTACACGGCGAGCCGCACCCGCATCTTCTGCGGCAGGCTGTAGCGGAGGGTGGTTGACTGTATAAACGGATTGGGAAAGTTTTGATCGAAGCCGAGCACGAAGTTTTCGCGCAAAGGAGGCTGTGGTTCTGATACGATTCTGCCTGGCGAATAGAATGCTTCGTTCATGCGCTGAATTTCGCGTACGTCCTTTTTTAACTCGGTTACCGAATCAAGATGGTCATTACCACGCGCCCAAACAATGGCAAACCGTATCTCCACAGTGTCTTGCGGGGCAAGGGTTAACGGTCCCAACGAAATGAGCGTATTGATGTCACCAGCCGAGAAGGTACCGCCTCGGTCATCCACATTCATCATCGACCAAAAAGACCGTGTAACAGGATCACCTGAAAACACAAAACGGGTTCTTGTTTTGGCTAAATGAGCATACTCAGGAAAGTTACTCCAATCCAATCCCTTGAGACCACGATAGAGCGGGGATTTATCGAGCCAATAGGTTTGCAAGTAAGCATAATAGTCTGGTCCAATACCTGCATCCCCGTCGATTCGTGATCCTCCAGCGCCTGTATAGTGCATGGCTCCATAAGCCCCCATCTTTTCACCGGGCTCGTCGATGGTGCCGTCTCTGTCGTTGTCAATGGCATCATGGGCAGAGGGGACCGATTCAATAATTGTAAATCCAACAGCAGGAGGGGCGGTGCCGTAACCTCTCAAGCCCTCGTCGTCATTGTCTTCGTTATACACATAGGTAAGGTGTAACAGCGAGTCAGAGCCAAGATAGTCGTCATCGAAATTTCCTACATCGGTATCACTGTAAACACCAAAAAATGCATGTTCTAAAGGTGCCGTATTTTTGTTGATGAGTTTATAATTATAGAAGGTGCTATTTGCGACAAAACCCGGATGATCGAAGGCGTGTGCAGAGGCGTGTACTTCCAGACCGATGGGGTCACTGTCGGTCGCTTCGTGGGCATTCCCTCGATCATTCATGATCCACCAGAGGCGTTGGTCGCCGAAGAGTTCGGGTAGATCACCGCTGGCCAGGTTGTAATTACCCGGTACACCGTCTCCATCGACAACAGGTGCACCGAGGTGCCACGGCCAGCTTTCCAGGTTGGTCGAAATTACACCCGTGGATTTGAAGTCCGTAAGGTCTTCCGTTCTGATTTCCCAAATCTTATCATAGGGTTTGCAGGAAGCGGGCGGGTGACCAGCTTCATCCAGTGGACCGGGCCAAAACTCAAAGGGGCCATAGCGACTCGCCGCAACACGCAAGTCATTCTCGATCATTCCTGCAACCCAGATTGATGCACCGGATACTACCTCGATTCCGCTTCCTTTGGGCACTTCATAACGAGGTCTGGGTCCGGGCCAGAATAAACCACCGTGGTTTGTGATGCGTGCCTGGACGTTACCAGCATTTAATATCGATTGTGCAAGCCCTGGCTCACAGGTGCCGGTTTGTGCTATAGCTGCATTCGGCAGAAATAAAAAGACGAATAGAATCCAGCAATATTTTTGCATCAATCATACCAGCTATTTCTACAGGTAAAAACGCAAAAAGCGAGACGCACGCGCCGTAGGTACAAGAACTTTCAACCTGTAACTTTCAACCTTAAACCAATCACCTGATCAGTACCATGCGTTTGGTGAACTGCAGGTAATCCATCTCGATGCGCGCCATGTAGATGCCCGCCGGCAGGGTGCCTGCATCAAAATTAACCGTGTAAATGCCAGCTTCTTGTCTTGTGTTCACCAGTAGTGCTACCTCTCGGCCCAGTATGTCATAAACGCTCATGCGAATACGCATAGACTGCGGTAGGCTGTAGCGGAACGTTGTGGTTTGTGTAAACGGATTAGGGAAGTTCTGGTCGAAGCCCAGGACAAATCCGGTTTCGATCGTTTGCTCCTCTTGAAGTATAATCCGCTGCGCTGGCCACAATGCGTTGCCGGCATTGTGCAACACGCGGGTATCCTTTTTGAGCTCGGTAACCGAATCCAGATGGTCCGCACCGCGCGACCACACAACGGCCAGATCGATCTCCTGGGTGCTGTCGGGCAGGATATCGAAGGGGCCAGTGGAAAGCATGAGCCGGCGGTCGGCAGCATCAACAACGAGTCCCATTCCGTCGGCGTTGAATTCTGACCAAAAAGCCTTTGTGACCGGGTCACCGCTCAGGGTATATTTTGTGGTCTTAACACCTTCGCCTTCTCCACCGTAGCCTCCTTCATAAATAGGATCTCCGTATGACCGCAACCCACGCAGGCAGTTGTAATATCCAATATTGTCTCGTGGGCTACTCCATTTCCAAATGCAAGCAAATGCAGTCATTCCCAGTTCTTCCAATGCCTCATCAATTTCGCCATCGTAGTCACTATCGCGGTTGTCAGGTTTAGCTGGTGGTGTTCGCAGGAACGTGAAGCCGGCCGCAGGCGGAGCCAGTCCATAGCCCTCGCCCCCTTCATCCTCGTTATCAGCATTGTAAAAGTAACCCAGATGGAGGAGAGAGTCAGAGCCGATGTAGTCATCGTCGAAGTTGCCCAGGTCCGGATCAACGTAGAAGCCAAAGTATGCGTCCTCGATTGGGACAGCGTTTCTGTTGGTGATGCGGTAGCGGTAAAATGTATTGTCACCCAGGATCTCATTGGGTGAATTATAAGCGTGCGCAGAGACGCGGACTTCAATACCAAGCGGTTCACTGTCTGTGGCTTGATGGACATTGCCCCGATCGTTCATGATCCACCAGAGGTGTTGGTCTCCAAGGAGTTGCGGTTGGTCACCGCCGGCAAGATTGTAGTTGTCCGGATTGCCGTCGCCATCAATTACCGGGGCACCAAGGTGCCAGGGCCAGCTTTTGAGGTTGTTGGAGATCTCGCCTGTTTCCAGGTAGGTAGTGACGTCTTCAGGCCTTATTTCCCATATTTTGTCGTACAGTTTGCAGTCAGCAGGAGCGTTGCCGGTTTGGTCAAGGGGGCCGGCCCAGTATTCCCAGGGACCATAGCGCGATGCTGCACTACGTATTTTCCCATCTACTTTGCCGCCAATCCACAGAGAAGCAGCGAAAATGGCATTGGAGTATCCAGCTTTGGGCACGCGATATACATGCGGTGAGCCACGCCAGAACAGCGCACCATTGTTGAGCATGCGTGCGCGTACGTTGTATCCTTCCAGCGTTGCTTCACCAAGGGCTGGCTCGCAAGTGCCTGTTTGTGCAAATGCTTGTGGAATGAGCAGAAGGCTGAGCAGTAAGATGTAGTAACTTTTTTGCATCGGATATACCAGATAGGCTTACTGGTAAAAACGCAAAAAAGCAGCGGTGGACGACATAGGTACAATAACCTTCAACCTCTAACTTTCAACCCATCACTTGAGCAGCACCATGCGTTTGGTGAAGCGGAGAAAGTCGAGCTCGATGCGGGCGAGGTAGACGCCGGCCGGTAAATCGCCTGCATCAAATGCAGCGGTGTGGATGCCGGCGTCCTGATGGGCATCTACAAGGATTGTCACCTCTCGGCCGAGCAGATCACACACTACAAGTCGTACCTGCATAGCTTGTGGCAGGCTGTAGCGGAGGGTGGTAATTTGAGTAAACGGGTTGGGGAAGTTTTGGTCGAAACCCAAAACATGTGATACTGGCGCAGGCAGATCTTGTGGTTTAGGGGTGATCTGTAAGGGCGCGTAAAATACTTCAGCGGTGCCCCTTATGGCGCGTACGTCCTTTTTTAATTCGGTTACCGAATCGAGATGGTCTGAACCTCTGGCCCAGACAATGGCAAAGCGTATTTCCACCGTATCCATTGGGGCGAGTTCAAATGGCCCTGTAGAAAAAACGGCAGACTGGTCGGATGGCGGAATTATACTGCCCTGTTCGTCGTAATTCAGCTTGGTCCAAAAGGCCTGTTTTACAGGGTCTCCGGAGAAAGAAAAGCGTGTCGGTTTATGGAGGCCAAAATAATCAGGCTCCCACCACCCGTTGTAACCGTGATACAATGCAACGTTGTTTTTCCAGCGCCCTTGCATGTATCGGTAATAGTCGCTGCCAAAAACAGGATCACCATTCGGTGTACCGCCGCCGTAGTGTCTGACAAAAGCATAGGCACCCAATTTTTCATCGGGTTCATCTATTATGCCATCCCGGTCATTGTCCACGCTGTCTGCCGGTGCAAGGATCGTTTCAAGAAACGTATAGCCAACGGCTGGAGGGGCTTTGCCATAACCTCTACTGCCTTCATCGTCGTCGTCTCCGTTGTAGGCATAGCTGAGGTGGAGGAGGGAGTCTGATCCGACATAGTCATCTGCAAAATAGCCCAGGTCAAAGTCCTGATACATACCAAAGAAGGCCTGCTTCAGCGGTGCTTTATTTTTGTTGATGAGGGTATAGCTGTAGAAAGTACTATTGCCAACAAAATCAGGATGATCGAAGGCGTGTGCAGAGGCATGTACTTCGAGGCCAATAGGTGTAGTCTTGCTTGATTCATGGATATTGCCTCTGTCATTCATGATCCACCAGAGTCGCTGATCACCCAGGAGTTCGGGTAAATCACCCCCTTCGAGGTTGTAATTGTTTGGGTGACCGTCCCCATCTACTACGGGTGCACCCAGTTGCCATGGCCAGGATTTGAGATTGTTCGATATAAGACTGTCCTGTTGAAAGTCGATAATGTCATCCCGGGTAATTTCCCAGATCTGGTCGTAGGGCTTGCAGTCAACAGGCGGATTCCCTTCATCATCGAGCGGCCCGGCCCAGAATTCCCAGGGACCGTATCGAGAAGCGCTTGTGCGCAATTGATTGTCGATCAGGCCTCCAACAAGAATGGTGGACGCAAAGATGGCATTGGCACCACCAATTTCATACACGTGCGGTGAACCGCGCCAGAAAAGAGCGCCATTGTTAAGGATACGTGCGCGTACGTTGCCGGCATCAAGATAGGCTTCGCCCAACGCCGACTCACAGGTGCCGGTTTGTGCTGCCGCCGCGTGTGGCAGGAGTAGGAAGATGAGTAAAATCCAGTAGCGAGGATGCATCGATCATTCTAGCGGGAATACCAGATAGACTTATTGGTAGAAACGCGAAAACACTAAGGTACACGACAAAAGTACAAAACCTTCAGGTTAGCCATGCCGGCCACTGAATAAGGTTCAGCATGAAGTAGCTGTGACGTAAGAGAGAAAAAACTAATCGGCATTCGGCATTCAAATAACCCGTCATCTGATGATCAGCATGCGTTTGGTGAACTGGAGGAAGTCGAATTGGGCTTTTGCAAAATACACGCCTGCTGGCAGGTTCTTCGCCTCGAAGTCAACGCTGTAAATGCCGGCTTCCTGGCGTGTATTTACCAGGACAGAGATTTCTTGTCCGAGCACATTGTAGATGGCCAATTTTACCTGCATAGATTGAGGCAGGCTATACTGAATGGTTGTGCTTTCAGAGAATGGATTTGGAAAGTTCTGGTCGAAGCCCAGCACAAACCCTTTTTCAGGGATTTCAGGTGTAGGAATGGATTGTGGCGTACGCGATGCATACAAACTGGTGCTCGCCCGCCTTACTGCGCGGGTATCTTTGCGAAGCACAGTAATCGAATCGAGATGGTCGTTTCCCCGCGACCAGATGATGGCCGGCCTGATAGTCACCGTGTCTCCACGAGCGATGGTAAACGGACCTGTTGAGGTTACAAATCTACGGTCTGCCGGGTTTTCAGCGGTACCTTGATTGTCAAGGTTGAATTCCGACCAGAATGCTTTGGTAACTGGATCGCCGGGAAAAAAGAACCTGGTTGTTTCGCGGGGGAAATCTGGTGGTACGCTGTTTCTGTGCGGATAGCCTCTGTAACCCAGCAAGATGGGCATGTCGTCTTTGTGCAGCGCTTTCATCAGGTTATAATAATCAGGTCCATGCTGTGGGTCGCCATTCACTCCGCCGCCACCGTAGTAATTCATCATCGACGTTACACCTAACATTTCGCCCGCCTCATCGATGCTTCCATCCCTATTATTGTCGAGTCCGTCATCATCCGCCAGCAGGGTTTCTGTAAATGTGAAACCGATGGCGGGTGGTGCATTGCCGTAACCCTCGCCGCCTTCGTCGAAGTTGTCGCTGTTATAGGCGAAGCCAAGGTGGTTTAGGGAGTCTGATCCCACAAAATCGTCATCGAAGTTACCCAGGTCTACATCCGAAAATAAGCCGACATACGTTTCTGTAATCGGTGCGCTGTTTTTATTAATGATGTTGTATTCGTAAAAAGTAATGTTACCCAGTGTAGTTGGGTTGGCAAAAGCGAAGGCGGTTGCATGTACCTCGATGCCTAGCGGTGCTGTATTGGTTGCTTCATGGATATTGCCTCGATCGTTCATGATCCACCAAAGGCGTTGATCACCAAGGAGTTCGGGTAAATCGCCGCCCTGCAGGTTGTAGTTGTTCGGATTGCCGTCACCGTCTACTACAGGGGCACCGAGTTGCCATGGCCAATTCTGCAGGTTGGTAGAAATGCTGTCAGTTTCGAAATATAGCTGAAAATCTTTCGTCCTAATCTCCCAGATTTGATCATAAATACTGCAATCAGCTGGGGGATTGCCCAGATCATCGAGCGGGCCGGCCCAAAATTCCCACGGACCGTAGCGTGACGCGGCTGTGTGGAGGGTGTCGTTTATCATGCCTCCGATCCATATGCCGGCAGCAAAGATGGCATCTGTACCGTCGATCTCGTAAACATGCGGTGAGCCGCGCCAGAAGAGTCCACCATTGTTGAGGATACGCGCACGCACGTTGCCGGCATCCAGATAGGCCTCGCCCAGCGCCGGCTCACAGGTGCCGGTTTGTGCTTGTACTGCCCGGGGCAGCAACAAAGAGAAGAGTAAGATCCAGAAGCTTTTTTTCATGGTCTCTACCTGAAAGGCCTACTGGTAAAAACGCAAAAAAGCAGCAGCGGACGACATGTTGATTAGAAAGACGCACCTAATGATTCTAGAAACCAGATCAAGTCCGGCATGCCATGAAGGTAACGGCATGACATCCCCCCCAACGTCATTCTGATGTCTATGACTTTGTCAAGTTAAAAGAAGCCTCGGATTGACCGAGACGTATTCATCGATGTAGGGTTTGTTGTGCTTGAGCATACTGCAAACAATGCGTAGTAGTTGGTTGGATACGTTGTTCAGAACAAGCTTCTTTGGTTTGCCTTCAGCCAGTTTCCTGGCGTAATAATGTTTGAACTTGGCTTTG
>JBCCIM010000097.1 GCA_039111535.1 Bacteroidota bacterium
AAACCGACCAGACTCTTTAGCAAGTTTTTCTCTAAGCAGCTCCACTTCCATGGCGTCAAGCTCATTTGCTTCGTCTTCCAGAATGCCCGAGCGCCAATGTCCAATTAAATCCAGGCTAATCCCCCCGGCAGCCTGATTCCAAAGCAGCGAAATTTTGTCCCGGCTCGCAAGCCAAAAGAACCCTTTACTTCGATAAATTTGCCGTCCAAGATACTGCTGGCAGGTATCCCACAGGCGTTGAGGATGAAATGGGCGATCGTCTTTAATGACTCTCGTTGCCAGGTTATAGGGTCGCTCATCCCGGGCTTCGACTTCCAGAACAGGTTTCAGCTCTTTGATCAATTTTGCAACTCTGTGGTAGTCATAGTCAGGTAACACCGTCACGTCATCAATAGCAAGGTTGCCCCAGGGGACAGAAATGACAGATACGTAGGGATTAAACTGCTGAATAGCATGGGCTATGGTTCGAATGTCACTTTTTTCGATACGGTCAACTTTTGTTAGCAACAAGTGGCTAGAGAACATAATTTGTTCGACCAGCAAATTTGTTGTATCGCGCTTTTCATGCTGCAAATTATGCTGCATTACCGGAAAGATTTGTTGTCCGTAGTTGTAGTCCTGGGCGAGCATGGCACTATCGACGAGCGCAAGTACACCGGTGAGCCTCAGGTTTGGTTGTGATTTGAAAAACTCAATGAGTGGCATGGGATGACAGCTTCCTGATGTTTCTATCAGTATCAAATCTGGCTGGTGATTCGACAACATATTCCTCAGTACCTGCCCGAGCTTTTTTATACCTTTTTTGCTGCTTAAGACGCAATCGTATATGGTTTCAAAGGTGTGATCTTCTTTTTTAACAAACTCTATGTCGGCAATCAATTCTCCATCCACATCGAGCTCACTCATATCATTCACAATAACGCTAACAGACACTTTTTCTTTGAACGACTGAATAAGCAGGCTTCTCAAAAGGGTTGTTTTGCCTGAACCAAGAAATCCGTTAATAATTACAACCGGAATTTTCTTTTGTAAACTGATTGGATTTTCCTGGGAGTTGGGGGTCATCCTGTTTTTTATCTCTGCCTTTAAATTGAATACCTGTAATTCCAGGCAATACGTAATCGATGGATAGAAATAAACACTGTATATTTCTATTGCGGCATTTAGAGATTGTGAAGATGCAATCCCAACAGTCTCTTAGCGCCTAATGTACCCAATACCTCACGTTGCTGCATAGTGTATGTAAGACCGGGTATACAAATGGGTTTTACTTATAAAGCAAAGGGTATGTTCAGCCAACGAGGCGAATGGCATCATGCACCACGCCAAAGATGGTATATAGCAACTCCCTGGCTTCTCGGCTGTCTAGTAGTAAAGGACGCATCTTACCCGGGTACGTTGGATGCAGCAGGTGCAATTTCTGTTTTCTCTGCTGCATGGTCCTTGTTTTTTTCACCTGCACAGCAGCGTGCATAAACACAGGACAACCATGGAATCACACATGAAAAGACACGCCGACCGCGAGGGCTTGTATCAGCTACGCATGCAGGTTGGTATCGTACTCACCTTACTTCTGCTCATTGTACTTGCCCGATCGGAGATTTCTGGGAGTGAACAGGACGCACAATTTCAGGCAGCGGTGGCCTACATGCCCGTGATGCATGTGCCCCCAACCGTACTCGAGAAAAAGATCATACCGCCGGCCCCAAGTATACCAACCGTTGTTGCTGATGACGTTGTATTAGACGAAGAACTGACGTTTGATGCAGCAGCCCTCGATCTCGACATGACTGACATCGTAGCTGGGCCACCCCCAGAAGTAGAGGAGCCCGAATACGAGGAGGCGGGCTTCATTACGCTGGCTGAGGAGATGCCGGAAATCATCGGTGGTCTTGAAGCCATCATGAAAGAAATCCGCTACCCTGAAATGGCTAAAAAAGCCGGTGTAGAAGGGCGCGTGATTGTGCAGTTTGTTGTGCACAAAACCGGCGAATTGATAAACCCGTTGGTCGTTCGCAGTCTAGGTGCCGGATGTGACGAAGAAGTACTCCGCGCGCTTGGCAAAATGCGTTTCAAGCCGGGCAAGCAGCGCGGCGTGCCCGTCAGCGTACGGATGACCATTCCGATCAGCTTCAAACTTCGATAGCCTATACCACTATTGATTGCCTGCAAGTAGCGGGCATGTGCGTTAAGCAGTTGCTAAACAGGGCGATATAAGCTTTAATGCATGTGCCCGTTATTTTGTACCGTTCAGGTACAGGAATGGACTAATGCGCCAAAATACCTTGACACTTTCGAGTGATCTGTATACGATGTGGTATGTGTAAACAACAGGGTGACAACAATGGCAGAGCTACGTCTCAATCATTTTCTATCCGCTGTACACGATTATGAAAGCGCACAATACAAAGTCCTGGACGGATTACAACAGGCAAGAATGGCGTTTTCAAAAAACATTGTATACCCGTACCTGAGTTCACTTGTCAAGCTTTACGAGAGCTTGCAGCAGATTGTCTCGGGTATGGACATTGTCGAGCAAGGACTCCCGCGCCGGCTCGAAGAAGTTGACCTGAATACCCAAACCCTGCGCTACGAATACCCTTCACTCGACGGAGATCAACTCATTGTAGTGAAAGAACTGGTAAGCTGGAGTTTGCCACATATCCTGGACGCCATCGAAGAGGGGCGGACCATTTTTGAATTTGTCGAATCCCAATTATTTATCGGTGAAGTGGGGTTGATCCCTTCTTATGTCGAAGAAGGATACCTGCTGGTACCAGACCTGGAAGGCGCAAAGCTGCATATCTTCAAATACGATGTATCGTTGTTTACCGATGCAAAAGAGCGCTACCGCAGCTTGCGTACGGCACACGTGAAAACGCTACCCCGCCGGCTTGTCATGCGGTCACCTCACAGTATTAAACTGGAGCTCATCGAAGAAAACCGGGAATTACCAAATCCTGCAACTTACATGTGCGACCTGGATATTGCCTTCCCATACGAAGAAACGGTGCTGCCTATTGCCAAGCGCAAACTCATGCGGCATTTGTATACCCAGGGCGGATTGGCCTAACACACTAGGCGAAATGTCTTATAATCTGCTGTGCAGCAGCTTCCCCTGATTTTGCCGCATCTCCTACTGAAATGCCGTTTTTGTAGTTACCGGCAAAGAACAACCCTGGATAACTGTCTTCCAGGCTTGCGATAAGTTCTTTAACACGTCCGTATCCCATGTTGTACTGGGGAATGGCGTTGGGCCAGGGGATTAGTTTGGTAAACACGGGGTTTCCAGATACCCCAAGCATATGGTGCAGGTCATCGAGCACGAAGTCGAGGATCAATCCATCGTCGAGGCCGCACAGATCGCCTTTTCTTGCGCCACCAACCAGTGTTGTGAGCAATACCTGTCCGTTTGGTGCCCGGTTCGGGAAAACCATGGAGGAGAAAATGGTACCCAGAATACGTGCGCCCATTTCTTTTCCAGGCACCAGCATCCCAAAGCCATCCAGGGGATGTTGTACATCTTCCTTGTGAAACCCAAGCGCAAACACGGTCACAGGAGGATAGGTCACGCGAGCGAAGGGCTGCAAGTCGATTGGCAACCCGGTAAAGCAGGGCAGGGCAGCTGGCAAAGGCAACGTGTTTAATACGGCGTCAAAAGCCTTTGCGTGTCCCTGATCGGTTGTGACTGTCCATTTACCCTGCTGCAGCGTGACGCGTGAGATGCGGCAGTTTAGTTTAATAGATGATTTGATTGGCGCAGCAAGTGCGTGCGGGAGCATCTGCATTCCTTCGGTAAACGAAAAGATCATGCGCTTTGTGGGTTGTATATCGTGTGCTGATTGCCGGCTTGCGCGCAGGCCTTTGAGCAAGGATCCGTGTTTTTGCTCCAGATTATGAAGGGTAGGGAAGGCATGCTGCAGGGATAACGCAGCCGGATCTCCAGCAAAAATACCCGTTACAAAAGGATCTACGGCGTAGTCAAGGATCTCCTGGCCGAGCCGGCGTTTAAAAAAGGCTGCCACGCTTTCTTCGCCAGCATCTTTGCGCTTGCTTTTGAAAGGCTCTTTCAGCAGGCCCAGTTTGGTGCTTATTGAAAAAAACCGGCTGCGCAACAACGCCGGCGGAGACATCGGCAAGGCGTGTGGTGTGCCACCTCGTACAACAAATCGCTTTTTTGCTTTTGAGGAAGCGAAGACCCGCGCGTTATTGAGACCAGTTTCTTCGATGAGCTGGTTGAGTAACGGGGTTGTCGATTGTAGCGAATTGGGGCCATGTTCTACCAAAAAACCGTTCGCTAATGTCGTTCTGATTTTGCCTCCGACAACCGACTCAGCTTCGAAAAGGGTAAAGGGAATGCCGGCTTTGTCCAGCAAATAGCCCGCTATGAGCCCTGAAATGCCACCACCGAGAATTGCTACTGAAGCCATAAATCAAAAAATGTGTCTGGAATAAGGGTGTGAAAATGCGGCATAGCGTGTTTGTTTCAGCGTATTTGTCGTCCTTCTTAAAAAGGTTATCAATTTGTTGACACATTCATAACACATAATTATCAACAAATCTTAACAGAAAGCACATCACTGTTTTGAAACAATATAGGTGCCTTGTTCTGTTGACTAAGTAAGCAATTTTTTTGGTCCCCTATTCTACGGTGAGTGAGTTATGGCTACAAGCAGCATGAACGAAAACTGGAACTACGTCAAAGATCAAATCGCAGCGATCTGGGTTGACGCTGAATTTGATGATGCTGAGCTGAAAAAAGCCCGGGGCAATCTCCGCAAGATGGTTTCTCTGATTGAAGAGAAAACTGGTGAATCACCCATGGAAATTCGCCAGAAAATGAGTGCTATTTTCTAGTCTACTTGGCTCTGTCACGCCAGGCGTACAAATTTAAAGGCTGTTTCCTTCGGGGATCAGCCTTTTTTTGTGAACGTGAACGGGACATCAGCGTTAGAGAACGCTATTTATACCTGCAACCTGTAATTCTACATGTCCATGATCGGGAATCTGGCCCCAGTAACATCGAAATCATACCAAGAACGCCAGGACCGCTACCAGGCACTTCTCGCTGAATTATATGAGAAAGCGGACGAAGTGAAACTGGGCGGCGGCAAAACACGCATCGATCGAGAACATGAACGGGGCAAGCTAACGGCCCGCGAACGGATTGCAGCGTTACTGGACGATGAACGCGATTTTACAGAGATTGGTTTGTTTACCGGATACGGGATGTATGAAGCAGAAGGAGGCTGTCCATCTGGTGGCACGGTGATGGGGTTGGGCAAAGTGAGTGGACAGTTATGTATGATTGTAGCCAATGACGCCACGGTAAAAGCCGGCGCGTGGTTTCCGATTACTGCCAAGAAAAACCTGCGCGCGCAAGAAATTGCCCTCGAAAACAACCTCCCGATTATCTACCTCGTCGATTCTGCTGGCGTTTACCTACCTATGCAAGACGAGATCTTCCCGGACAAAGACCACTTCGGCCGCATCTTTCGAAACAATGCCATTATGTCGAGCCGGGGCATTCCGCAAATTGCGGCCATTATGGGCAGTTGTGTTGCTGGTGGGGCGTACCTGCCCATCATGAGTGATGAAGCCCTTATTGTCAACGGGACTGGCTCTGTGTTTCTGGCCGGCCCGTTTTTGGTAAAAGCTGCTATCGGCGAATCTGTTGGCAAAGAAGAGCTCGGTGGAGCTGAGACAACAACAGAAATTTCTGGGATCACAGATTACAAAGTTGATAGCGACGAAGAATGTTTACAGGTCATTCGCGATATCGTTGCCCATCTTGGACCGCGCGACCGGGCCGGATTCAAACGCGTTGACCCGGTAGAACCCAAATTCTCGGCTGATGAGATTTACGGCCTTATTCCGGAAGCCTCGAACCAGCCCTATGACATGCAAGAAGTGCTGTCGCGCATGATCGATGACGACTCCTGGCGCCCGTATAAAGAAGGTTTTGGCAAAACCATTATTACTGGGTACGCCCGCATTGATGGATGGAGCGTGGGCATTGTTGCCAACCAGCGGCTCGTGGTGAAAAGCAAAACAGGTGAAATGCAGGTTGGTGGGGTGATTTACTCTGACGCTGCTGATAAAGCTGCCCGCTTCATTATGAATTGCAACCAAAAGCGGATTCCGATTATCTTTTTCCAGGATGTTACCGGCTTTATGGTTGGCACTCGTGCTGAGCACGGAGGGATTATCAAAGATGGCGCTAAAATGGTGAATGCTGTTGCAAACTCTGTTGTACCCAAGTTTACGGTGATTGTTGGCAATTCTTATGGCGCCGGCAACTATGCCATGTGCGGTAAAGCATATGACCCAAGACTCATCTGTGCCTGGCCTTCCGCACGCATTGCCGTAATGGGTGGCAAACAAGCCGCCAAGACGCTCCTGCAGATCCAGGTATCCAAAATGGAGCGGCAGGGAAAAATTGTTTCTGAAGAGGATAAAAACGAGCTGCTGAATAAAATTGAATCGAGCTACCGGGAGCAAATGACCACCTTCTACGGGGCTGCACGCCTCTGGGTAGACGAAATCATCGACCCCGTTGCTACGCGGCAGTGGATCAGTACAGGTATTGAGATGGCTGACCACAACCCCGATATTCCGCCGTTTAATCCGGGGGTTATTCAGACTTAGTAGTTTCGAGTAAGGAGTATTGAGTGAGGAGTATTGAGTGAGGAGTATTGAGTAAGATAGCGCTGCTTTAGTGTACATCTGTGCCAATGCAAGCGCATCACTCGAAAATCGGCACTCGAAAATCGGCACTCAATTCAAGCCTCGCATGCGCGATGAATTTGTAGCTAGAGCTAGAGGTGATCAAGGCGACAAGCTATCCGCTTATTAAAGCCCTGTGGGCACTTCCTCAAAGGGTATACCTGCCCAATTCGAAGCCCCATGCAGTATCGGGGAAGATTTCCTGGGCTGCTGCCAGATCTGCCTGATCCAGGTTCGCCGGCAGGTGTACGAGGACCAGTTTCTTTGCGCCGGCGCGTTTTGCTATTTCTGCTGCCTGTGTAGCTGTTGCATGACCGGGGTAGGGACCCGTGGCTTCGTGGACGAGGATGTCTGCATCCTGTGCAAGCTTCACCACGCTCTCTGTTGGCTCGGTATCACATGAGTAAGCGACAACGCTATTGTTGATTTTACAGCGGATCCGAAAGCCCAGCGTTGGAATGCTGTGTACTACGGGCGCAGCTGTGATGTCCCATACCTCGTCCTCGAGCAACGGGCCAGATCGTACTTCGTGCCAGTCGAGTGCGGGCATGCCGGCCCAGCCGCTGGTATCGAAGGTGGCAAATGTTCGGCGTGCCTGGTCTAGTGCTTCAGGTGGGCCGTAGGCAGGAATGGGTTGTTTGCGGCCGGCGAGCCAAATCTTTTCCATAAAAAGCGGAAAACCGCCGACGTGATCCGGGTGGCCGTGGGACAGGATGAGGTGCTTCAGGTCAAGTGGGTTGAGGCCGGCAGCGAGGATACGCTGAACTACGTCACCGCCACAGTCGATCACAACGAGGTTGTCTTCGTGGGAAAAGGCCAGCATGGTGGTGGTCCGGTGCGGTTCGCTGTAGCCGGCTCCCGTACCAAGCAGGTGTAGAAAAGGCATAACTGTGCTCGCAAACGTGCGTTTTGATTCGTTAGACGCAGCCGGCGTACCTACTTTTCACGCAAGACGGTGAAGTCTACCAGATCCAACATGGCATCGCGGGCTGCAGATGGCTCAAAGGTAAGCAATATGTTACGCGCATTCTCTGCATGTGCGTGCATTTTTTCTTTGGAGTACCTGATGCCACCCTGGTCATCAACAAACCGTGCGACCGTGCGAATGTCCTCTTTGGACTTTTTCTTCTTCCGTACAATACGCATGATTCGCTTATAGTCTGTGGAAGCTGCTTCGCGCAGGGCATAGATCAGGGGCAGCGTCATTTTCTTCTCTTGCAAATCGATACCCAACGGCTTGCCAACGTCTTTGAGCCCATAGTCAAACAGGTCATCGCGTATCTGAAACGCAATTCCCAGTTCTTCTCCCATCTCCTTCATACGCTGTACAATCACAGGGTCGTCTGTTGCACTATTTGCGCCACAAGCGGTACAGGCTGCAATCAGTGAAGCTGTTTTGTCAGAAATTATGGAGAAATACGTCGCTTCGTCGATATCTAGCAGGCGAGCCTTCTGGATTTGGAGCAATTCCCCTTCGCTCATACGCTTTACTGCATCTGAGAGGATATGCAGGGCCTGGTAGTCTTTGTGATCGAGTGCAAGCAACAAGCCACGGCTCAGCAGAAAATCACCTAACAATACGGCAACCTTGTTTTTCCACAGGGCATTGATAGAAAACATGCCCCGCCGGCGGTCTGCGTCATCCACAACATCGTCATGAATAAGCGTAGCGGTATGCATCAACTCAACGAGTGCTGCGCCGCGGAATGACTTGTCGGATACAGAGCCACACGTTTTGGCTGCCAGCAACACAAGCAGGGGACGAATCTGCTTTCCTTTTTGCTTCATAAGGTATCGAATAACCTTATCGAGTAGCGAAATAGGAGATTTAACGGAGCCTTTGAAGTAGCGCTGAAAAGCATCAAGTTCGTCTTGAACGGGTGCCTGAATGGACTTCAGCGTGGGCATGGGAGTACGTGCGTGCTGCACGGAAGTTGGGGCTTGCTGCGTAGCTGTTGGTGCTGCCATAAGCTATTTTCAAAAATTTTTGAAAACTCTAAAACTATACACCGGACCAAAGAATAAGTTTAGGCGCCCAATCAATTTTTTATCCGAAACGGTAAGGTTTATTACGCAGCAAGTACAGGAAAAACGGCACCCCGCAAATGGCCGTTACGATGCCGATAGGCAATTCCTGGGGTTGAAGGATAGACCGCGAAAAAAGGTCGGCCCAGACCAGAAAAATACCACCGGCAAAAAAGGCAACCAGGGCAAGCTTGCGATGCAGCACACCAACAAGGGACCGCGTTGCGTGGGGGACAATCAGGCCAACAAATCCGATGGCACCGGCAGCGGCAACAAGCAGGCCCGTAATCAACGTAGCCATTCCAATGAGCAACGATTTGATACGTTCAACAGGAAGACCGAGGTGGTGCGCTGCTTCCTCGCCCAGCAACATTGCGTCCAGTGGTTTAGCAAAGAGAAGCAGAAAGGCCAGTCCGAGGCCACTCGCGAGGAGGGGAAGCAGTAGCATATCCCAACGGGCGCCGGCAAAGGAGCCAAGGAGCCAGAACATCACGGTTTTCATTTTCTCCAACTCTGGCGAAGCAAGCGTAGCAAAGGTACTTATTGCACCCATAAGGGCCGACATTGCAACGCCGGCCAGCAGCAATCGTGTGACATCGACGTGGGTACCGGTGCGCGCCACAAGATACACAACGAGCATGGTAAGCAGGCTACCAGCAAATGCAGCGAGCGGTAAGGTAAGTGCTAGTGACAATACGGGGGGCAGGAAGCCCAGATAAAACAGGGAGGCACCAGCTGAGGCGCCGCTGGAAATGCCCAGGATATAAGGCTCAGCCAGCGGATTGCGAACCAGGGTTTGCATGGCTACACCCACAATAGACAGGCCACCGCCCACAAAAAATGCGAGCAGCACGCGGGGCAATCTGAGTTTCCAGACTATATCGAAAGCGTTTGGAGCAACGCCCGAGTCAAGTGGCAAGGAAAAGAGGCCGGCTTTCAAACTCAGTATTACACTCATTAGCGGCAATGGTGTGCTGCCTTTCGCCAGGCCGACAGCCATGGAAAGCACGGTTGCGCCGATGAGTAGCGGCAACAACAGGCTGTATGATTTGGAATGGGAAGCCGGCAAGTAGAATACGGATTAGGCGATACGCAATGGTGTTTATTCGAAAAGCTCAGGATGCATACAGCGCGCCATGGCTGTTATACCTTCAAGGAGCCGTGGCCCTGGTCTCAGGACCAGCGAACCGTCTACAGTACAAACACGGTCGTTTGCAAGTGCCGGCACGTTTTCAAAAGCCGGATGGTGGGTTAACAATTGTGCTGCGCCCTGGATGCTGCCTAATATTACGTCAGGCTGCGCTGTCAGTACAAATTCTTCGCTTAATATCGGTGATACAGCCGCCAGGGAGTCCGTCAGGCTCTTGCCGCCGGCGATGGCGATGGCCTCGTGGATGTAGTTGTCCCGGCCAAATGCATAAAGTTGGTCTGAGCCAATCAGAAAGAGGGCGCGGGTGGGTTTGACTGCGGCCGTTTTCTGTTGGATGGCCATGCGTTGTGCATCCAGCGCGTCCGCAGCCTGTGTTGCTGCGGTACTTCGATCTGTGATATCGCCAAGGGCACGCATCACCCGGGGAATGTCTGCCCATGATTTGAAAGAGAAATAGGCTATTTTAAGGCCCACGGAAGTAAATTGCTCGGCGTCTCTTGGGTTGTTGATCGCGTCTGTTGCAATGAGCAAATCTGGTCCGTATCCCACAAGCGCTTCAAAATCCATCGGATAGGAGCTGTAGCGGGGGAGGGTGTCTACCGCGGGTGGGTAATCATCGGCGAGGCTCACGGCAGTAACCAGGTCGCCGGCATCGATGGCGTATAGCAACTCTGTGAGGTTCGGTGCCAAAGAAATTACGCTGCGGGGTGGGTGCGGTAGCGTAATCGTATTACCCGCGTCATCTACAAAGGAAAACGAGTTCCCGGTATCCGGTGCTTGTTGGGGGGCTGGCCCACAGCCGGTGAGCAACAGCAGGCAGTATAAGAGGCATCTTAGGTGGGACATAAAACAAAGGGAGGTTAGGGATTGCGCGCGCATCATACTTAACCGTGCTGTACCTTTCGGTTCCCCCCCTTAGCATGGGCAGTGATATGAGAACGGCAGTTATTCTAAATCCTGCAGCCGGCAATGGCCGCGCGGGAGCGTTACAGCAAAAATTAGCCAGCCTTTTTGCCGCATCGGGATTGTCCGTGGAGATTTTGTTTTCACAAAGTGGGTCGCATGCCACAAAGCTCGCAAAAGAGGCCGCAGCATGGGCAGATCTGGTTGTTGCTGTTGGGGGAGATGGTACTATACACCATGTAGCAAATGGGATTGTATTGAGCAAAAAACCTGTTGCACTCGGATTAATTCCTGTTGGTACGGGAAATGATTTTGTAAAAATGACAGGTATCCCGGTTCATATAGAATCTGCAATAAAAATACTTGCGAAGGGGAAACGAAAAGCGGTAGATTATGGTACAGTAACGTATCAAAGCGCGCGCGATCAGAGAGCGCGTTGTTTTTTCAACACGCTAGGGATAGGATTCGATGCAGCAGTAGGTGATCGCGCATCTTCTTTTAAGGCGCTGCCCGGTTTTGGGGCTTATCTTGCAGCGCTTCTCAATACACTTTTTACACTTCAATATGCGGATGTAACCGTCACGTGTGATGGTGAAGATCGTACCCCGTTTTTTAGTGGACAGATGTTATTGTCTTCTGTGGGCAATGGCAGCACATCAGGGGGGATGTTCAAACTTACACCGCATGCTTCAATAGATGACGGATGGTTTGACGTTTGTGTAATAGAACGGATTTCCATACCGCGGCTATTGGCCAGCGTACCGCGTGTTCTACGCGGTCGCCACACAAACATGAAGGAATACCGTGCTACAACGGCAACGCGGATCCTGATTGAAGTGCTCGATACCATGAATCGGGTGGGCAAGAAAGGCGGCGGAGGTCTGCCGGTACATGCTGATGGTGAAATCCTCGCGCCTGACGTACGCCGGCTGGATGTCCAATTGATCGAAAAAGGCATTTCTGTAATTGTACCTTGAACCGGAATCAAATCCTGTGAAAAAAAGAATTTATATTGTTGATGATGAACCCAAGATTGGCGAGTTGTTTGTAAACGTCCTCAACAGGGATGGTTATGACGCACAATCCTTTGTGAGCCCGCAAGCGCTGCTAGATCGTGTGGAGCAACAAGAAGGGCCTGATCTGATTCTTACCGACCTCATGATGCCCGAAATGAACGGCATTGAATTGATTGAGTCGCTTCAGGATCGGCAAAAACTGTTGCCCGTGATCATCATGACTGCGCATTCGTCTATTCAGACGGCCGTAGATGCCATGCGGCACGGCGCCTTTCATTATTTACAGAAACCGGTGAACCTGGAAGAAATGCGTACCCTGATCAGCAAAGCGCTGAACATGTACGACATGAAGCCGGAAAATAAGGTGCGTCGCACCAAACAGCAGGCGAAGTATCCTATTTCAGGATTGCTAGGTGATAGCCCTGCCATTATCAAGGTGCGGCAAACGATTGAGACCCTGAAAGATGTACCCAATACAACCGTTTTGATCCGTGGGGAAACAGGTACCGGAAAAAACCTGGTTGCAAAGACCATCCATTCCAATTCCGTTTACAACGCCGGCGCCTTTGTTGAAATTAACTGTGCAGCACTGCCTGACAACCTGCTTGAGGCGGAACTGTTCGGGTATGAAAAAGGAGCTTTTACGGATGCACGAGACGCCAAGCCTGGACTGCTGGAGGTTGCAGATAGCGGCACGCTTTTCCTCGATGAAATCGACTCGATGAGCATGGCGCTGCAAGCCAAGTTGCTTTCTTTTCTGGAGAGCAGGACGTTTCGCCGACTGGGTGGTGTGGAAGAACTGCGGGTAACAACGCGCATCATTTGCGCTACCAATGCCGGGCTCGAAGAAAGCGTCGCCAAAAAGGAGTTTCGCCGCGACCTGTTTTACCGCATCAATGTGGTTAACCTGCATTTGCCACCACTGCGCACCATGAACAAAGACATGTTGGCCATTGCGGAGAGCCTGCTGTCACATTTTAATGAAGAGTTTGGTCGATCGGTGAAAAGCTTCACGCCGGCTGCGCAGGACAAACTGTGTGCCCATACCTGGCCAGGGAATGTCCGCGAATTGCGCAATGTGCTCGAACGCGCCATCATTTTCACCAGCAAGGAAATCATGGATGAAGATGAACTGGAAATTGCATCGCCATCTGATTTTGTCGACTGGGGAGATGCAAGCGGCCTCTTTCGCTTTGAAAGTGGCGGAACGCTTGAAGACCTTGAAAAACAGTATATCCGCCACATCCTGGAAACGAGTGATTCCAGTTATGCAGAAGTGGCCCGGGTCCTGGGAATCTCCAAAAAAACGCTCTGGGAGAAA
Organism: Bacteroidota bacterium; assembly: GCA_039111535.1. NCBI lineage: Bacteria > Pseudomonadati > Bacteroidota > Bacteroidota bacterium. The sequence continues at coordinate 13,142 of JBCCIM010000097.1, forward strand.
CGGAAGCGGTATAGTCTGGATGAAGAAGAAAAAAATCTGGCTGAAATAACAGAATAAAGTGCAACTTTAAGCCGTTCTGCATAGTGAATAAGCCGGCTGATTTTACAATCCTGCTGCAGGCCGTTTTATGTTCTGGGTTGTGTGTTGTAACTTCCGTCGGTTCGCCGAAAAAACACTGCGCTAAATTTGAGCAGGTGTTAGCCGGCGTTTCCCATCAGGCGACCCGCTCTTGACGCGTAATCATCCAATCCGATGAAATTATCTCACTACCTATCTTTCTTAGTATTTGCCCTCGTTTTGTCAGCATGCTCTGGCGCTGGTGGAACGGTGGTTGAAGAGCCGGGCAATCGTGCACCTACGTTTGAAGATGTTTTGCGGGAGTTGCCTGCCAGCGAAACGTTTGATGAAGCTTCGTATCCAACCGAAGCGCCAATAGTTGATGTTGAAGTTGTGCACGACGTGCCTGAAGCGTTGTTGACCGGCAGTGTTGGACAGAACCTCTCTGGTTCGCAGCAGGGATGGCGCATTCAGGTTGTGTTTGCCCGTGAAAAAGCCGTAGCAGACCAGGCAGTGGACAATGTACACGGCTGGCTCTCAAGGATGCGCGGCGTTTACCCCGATACCACCGTTTTTCAGCAGCCGCTGCCTGTTTACAACGTTTACGTCCAGCCTTACTTCAGAGTGCGTGTGGGGGACTTTACCTCACGTGAATATGCAGAAGAACTACTGGCTAAGATGATTGCTGATTACCCCAAGGCATTTGTCGTTGTAGACCGCATCAACGTGCGTCGATAACGTCTCCGCTTACCTGAGGGCAGATTCCAGCGTGGTTGCTGCATCGGTTTTCTCATCCCGGTATTTAACAATTACGGGTGCGTAAAGGGAGAGACCGTGTGCTTCTCCAAAAGCGCTGGACGCTTTGCGCGTCCCGGGTACAACAACAGCTCCTTTAGGCACTTCAAGTGGTGCCTCTCCGGTTCGTTCAATGATGCGCTCCTGGGCGATGTCATAAATTCGCGTTGAGCCCGTCAAGATTACCCCAGGTGCCAGCACTGCCCGCTCCCGCACAATACAGCCTTCGTACACACCACAACCGCCTCCGATAAATACATCATCTTCAACAATCACAGGCAACGCACCAATAGGCTCGATCACACCGCCAATCTGCACCGCTGCTGAAAGATGTACACGTTTGCCAATCTGCGCGCAACTGCCTACCAGTGCATGTGAATCGACCATCGTGCCTTCGTCAACATAGGCGCCAACGTTGATGTACATGGGCGGCATGCATACAACGCCGGGCGCAACATAGGTGCCTGTCCGTATGGCTGAACCACCCGGCACAACGCGCACTTTGTCTGTCAGCTTGAGGGGTTTTACTGGGTAGGTGTCTTTGTCGTAAAACGGCAGGCCAGCGTCTGTGATTTCCACGAGCGCACCGAGCTTGAAGCCTAGCAGGATGCCCTGCTTTACCCAGGTATGGGCCGTCCATGTCCCATCTGCGCTACGCGATGCAGAACGAATACTCCCATTGTTCAGGCCATCGCGAACGGCTTCAAAGGCTTCCTGTACCGCAGCGCGATTTTCAGCGGTGATGGGTGTTGCGGCAAACGTTTCAACGCGTTCCTGGAGGGACATAAGCTGTTCAAATCAAATAAGACAAGAGCGGGCGGTAAGGTCTAAAAGTCGGCTCATACGCCGGTTGGGATCCAGATGTTTTTTACCTGCACAGATTTATACAAAAAGGGCTTGCCGGCACCTTCCGTATTTGATTTCCATTTGCGGGGGATGCCGTAGTTCACCCAAGTCCGCTTCATGTTGGCTGTTGATCGCATTTCGACCTGACGGCTGCCTTCTGCTGTACCAAAATACCACATGGCATCAACGTCTTCGTGTTCAACGAGGGTCTTGGTCAGGTGATCGCGGTCGCCTGTAACGATGTTGATGACGCCACCAGGTACATCGGAGGTGTCGATGATCTGGTACAAATCGGTCACTACCAGTGGCGCTGATGGTGACGGGATAGCTACCACAGCATTGCCCCGCGCAATTGCAGGAGCAACGAGCGATACAAACGCCAGCAAGGGATGGGCATCCGGGCACGCAATGCCGATCACCCCCAGGTAGTCATGATGGGCTACAACAACGCCTTTGAGCGTAGTCTCCTGCAGCGTACCACCAAACTTGTCTGCCCAGGCCGCATAGGTGAACAGGCGTTGTATGCTGAGGTCAACTTCTTTGCGCGCAGCTTTGTCCGAAACACCAGTTGTTGCAGCAATACGACCTGCGAGCTCTGTTGCCCGTGGCGCTATGTTTTCTGCCAGATAATACAGGACCTGGGCGCGGTTATGGGGCGTGCGATCTGCCCAGCCGCGCGCTGCATGGGCAGCTTCAACGGCATTTCTTATGTCTTTACGATTGCCGTCGCCTACCAGGCCGATTAGCTTCCCGTCGGGCGCACATACGTGCCGGCTATAGCTGCCATCAGGGCGGGATTGTTTGCCGCCGATATACATTTTTGCCGTCCGGTCGATGGCATCATCTGTGGCGGCAAGTAGTCTTTCCGGGCGCTCTAAGATATAGGAGCCCCACGTATCTTTAGCCGCTTTGCCGTTTGACGCTTTTTTCGGGGTTTCAGGTTTTGGCCGGCTGGCCCACGTTGGCCGTACGTACTCATACAACCCTTCTTTCCCGCCTTCGCGCCCAAAACCGCTTTCCCGATAACCGCCAAAGCCGGCAGCTCCATCAAACAAATTTGTACAATTGACCCAGACGCTGCCCGCCTTTATGCGATGGGCCACTTCAAGGGCAACGTTGATATTTTCCGTCCATACACTCGCCGCAAGGCCATAGCGCGTGTTGTTTGCAAGCTTGATACCTTCAGCGGGTGTGCGGAACGTCATGGCGGCCAGTACGGGTCCAAAGATTTCTTCCTGGGCAACCGTTGACGCTGGCTCGACATTGGTGAGCAGGGTCGGAGGATAGTAGCACCCACCTTTTGGTATTGCAATGTCGGGCTGGAAAATGTCTGCCCCTTCTGCAGCTGCTTTTTTTACCCATCCATCGATGGTTTTATGTTGAATGGGATCAACAACTGCACCGAGGTCAATGGCTTTGTCGAGACTGTTGCCCACACGCAGTTGGCCCATGCGTTTTTTTAGTTTGTCAATAAATCGCGGGGCGATGCTTTCCTGCACGAGTAACCGGGAGCCGGCGCAGCACACCTGGCCCTGGTTAAACCAGATGGCATCAATAATGCCCTCGATCGCTCCGTCGTCGTCTGCATCTTCAAAGACCAAAAACGGCGACTTGCCGCCCAGTTCAAGCGAAAGGCGTTTACCCGTGCCGGCAGTAGCTTTGCGGATAATCCGCCCAACCTGCGTAGAACCAGTGAATGCAATTTTGTCGATGTCTGTGTGGTTCACGATGCTGGCGCCGGCTTCATCGCCACCGGTGACAATGTTTACCACGCCTGCAGGCAAGCCAGCCTCAGCAACAATTTCTGCAAAGAGCAGGGCAGTTAGCGGTGTATATGGCGCTGGCTTGAGTACAACGGTATTGCCCATCGCAATGGCCGGGGCAATTTTCCAGGCCAGCATGAGCAGCGGGAAATTCCAGGGGATCACCTGGCCAACCACGCCGAGCGGTTTGTAGCCGGCCATCTCTGTGTCTATCAACTGTGCCCAGCCGGCGTGATGGTAGAAGTGGCGGGCAACAAGCGGGATATCGAGGTCGCGCGATTCACGGATGGGTTTGCCGTTGTCGAGCGATTCCAAAACTGAAAAGAGCCGCGCGTGTTTTTGGACACCGCGCGCGATTGCATACAGGTGCTTGGCCCGTTCGTGTCCGCTGGTCGACTGCCAGCCTTCGAACGCGTTTCGGGCCGTCTGTACAGCCGCGTCTACGTCTTTTGCATTTGCATCTGCGATTGCCGCCAGTTTCTCTCCGGTAGCCGGATTGCGGACTTCGATGGTGCGCTTCGATGCTGGCTTGTGCCAGGCATTACCGATGAAAGGTGTGAATTTGCGTTTATGCTGGTCGAGCCAGGCCTGGGCAAATGCGTCGGATTCCGGGGCGGGGCCGTAGGACATGGATTCAAAAAGAGCAGTGAGTTTCATACGATGCATTAACCCATGGGTTGGTGGTGACGGGCTGCGTAGCGTCCGGTGGCAAAATGAGAGAGTTGGCGTTCGATATCAGTCAGCAAGCTGCTGGCGCCAAAGCGGAACAGGTGAGTGTTAAGCCATCCATCTCCCAATTCTTCTTTGATAAGTGCAAGCCATAACAAGGCTTCTTTGGCTTTTCGGATGCCGCCGGCCGGTTTAAATCCAACAATCTGGCCTGTCCGCTCGTGGTAGTCCCGGATCATGCGGGTCATGATAAGGCCAAACGGAATTGTGGCGTTCACAGGCTCCTTGCCTGTAGAGGTTTTGATAAAGTCGGAGCCGGCCATCATGGTGACCTTGCTCGCTTTGGCAACATTCCATAGCGTCCCCAATTCGCCTGTGGCGAGGATGGTTTTCATGTGTGCATCGCCACAAGCTGCCCGCATTTCGCGCGTTTCTTCGTACAGCGCCTGCCAATTGCCTTTTAGTACGTGTTCGCGACTGACAACAATGTCAATCTCGCGCGCGCCTGCAGCAACAGAAGCTTCAATTTCCTTGATGCGCTGTTTAAACGGACTCTGGCCGGCAGGAAAACCCGTAGATACAGCAGCCACCGGGATATCGGTACCCTGCAGTGCAGCTACGGCATCTTCAATCCGACTGTGGTAAACACATACAGCGCCTACAGTCAGGTTGAGCTTGGCTATGCCGAGGGCTTCCACAAGGTCAGGCCGAAGCGGTTGCCGCGCTTTGAGGCAGAGGCGGTGGACGTTGCCGGGGGTGTCGTCGCCGGCAAGGGTGGTCAGGTCGATGCACGTAACAGCGCGGAGCAACCAGGCTGCTTGCCACTGTTTTTTGATCGACCGGCGACCGGGCAGCGAGGCCGCGCGCCGGCGGATGGCACTTGGGTTAATGTGTGTATTGCGCACCCAGCCCAGATCCAGTTCGGTGCCGGTATTACGCTCGATATGCGTGGTGGTCATAGAGATACGTTGGCAAATGGACGTTTGCCATGAGACCACGGGGATACAGTGGAGGTTTCGAATTGCTCTGGATGTGTTTCCTGTACATCAGAAGCAGTGACTTGCTGTTGAAATCTGCGTGGCATAAAACAATTGTATTTGAGCCTCTCATGCAACTTGTATCCAGCAACTGGCAAGTTCAACCCTAAACGTTTCTGAACCATGGGATGATTGATCGTGGTGTGTTCGTAATTAGGGTGAAAACAACTCACTGTGCTTGCATTGTAAACGGGTCTATGCAAAAGCGTGTCTATTGTTTTTGAATTGGCATACCGTATCATCCTGCAATCTGTTGCTTTTTCAAAATGATCGAAGACACTTCGCGCCCTGGTCACAAAAATCAAACAGAAGCCATGCAACGAACTTCTTCCAAGTTACACCGGCTAAACCGCGTTTACACCTTACTATGCTGCTTGTGGATGATCTTGCCCTGCGCGCTATACGCGCAATCGACGAATAGCGAAGTATTTGATTGGGTACGTATCAAAGTGGATAGTACCTTGAAAGCGAATGATATTCCTGCCCTATCTATCGGAATCGTATATGATGGGAAATTAGCGTACTTCGAAGGGTTTGGCACATTAGATCGAGAAAGCTCTGAAAAAGTGGATGAGCAGACGGTGTATCAAATCGGCTCCGATACGAAGAAGCTTACAGCCATTATCGTAAAGCACCTGGTACAGGAAGGGAAGCTTGATCTGGATGCTTCGATAGCAACGTACCTTGGTCACGAAGTGTCAGCAGACACTAAAGAACAATTGAGGCAAGTTACAGTACGGCAGTTGCTTCGGCACACAGCCGGCGTGCCATACCGTGCAGCCAGCAACAAGCGTATCGATGGTGATCCGATGCTGGTTGCCTACTCGACAGCAGATTTGTTGAAAGATATCAATGGGTTAATGCTGGCGTCAGAACCGGGGACTAAATTCGGTTATTCAAATTTTGGTTATGCCCTCATTGGGTATATTTGCGAGCGCGCTTCATCACAGACCTATGCTGCCTTATTGAAGAAATATGTAGCAGGAAAATATGGTTTGGCCAATACGTTTGTGCACCCAAGTCATCAGCAGGTGTCCCTAGTTGCAACACCATACAGGAAAGATGATCGCGCAATCAAATCCCAACCTTGGAACATGGGACGTATGACGCCGGCCGGCGGCGTTTACTCAAATGTACGTGACCTTTCCCTGCTGATGATAGAACAAATAATGACATACAGACAGCAAGAAAGTGGAGAAATAGAAGATTCACCACTCATATTGACAACTCATGCAGACAGCTCGCATTATGGGCTTGGGCTTGGTAAAACAGTCCGAGCGGGACGGACCTGGTATGGGCATGGCGGTGACCTGGATGGTTTTGCGAGCGCCTATGTGTTTTCGCCTGAATATGAAAGGGGACTGATTATCCTGACAACGAGTGGTGGTAGCTGGGTTGGCCGTTTGGAAAATGAAATCAAAGATGTACTTTTTAGATGAGCGTAATAGGTAGTAGTTTATGAAGCCTGAAACAGGCAAGCAAACTGGGTTTTGAATCCTGATCGTGTTGTTTTGACGCACCCAGATTTCGTAAAATAAACTATGGTATATCAAGCCTATGCACCCGACGCACCGGTGCTGACAGACGCGCTGGATGCTATGTTTTATCTCAAGGGTTACGCACCCGAACATGGTATAGAACGTTTGGTGCCCGATGCAAAACTTTCTATTGTTATTGAGTTGGATGGGCAGGAAAGGCATATTTATGACAACGCATCCCATCAACCGGTACAGTCTTGTACCAGGGCCTGGGTGTCAGGTATGCAGACTGGGTACATATCTATCAGTGCGCTCCAGCAGACGGAATTGCTGGCCATTCAGTTTAAACCAGGTACTGCACATCCATTTTTAAAGTCGCGACTTGATGCGTTACAAGACAAGGTCGTGCCGGCGGGTGATGTCTTTGGCGAAGGTATCTACGCGTTGCGGAAGCAAATCAAAGCAGCACCTGAACCAGTTGATAAACTCGAAACCGCCGCACAATGGCTGCTGGTCCAGTACGATGACGGCAGGCAAACAAACAAGGCTGTTAGTGACGCGTTGGCACAAATCATCGCAAATCCGGTAGCGCCAACGCTGAAAGAGATCATGGTGCAGTCGGCGTATTCAAAAAAGCATTTTATCGATCTGTTCAAAAAATACGTCGGCCTTTCTCCCAAAGCGTTGCAGCGGGTACTCCGCTTTGCTGAAGTAATGGCGCTTGTTCAAGACGAGAAAAGCATTCAATGGGCGCAGGTGAGCCTGGATTGTGGCTACTATGACCAATCACATTTCATCAAGGACTTTCTGCATTTCTCAGGCTTTAACCCACAGGCTTTTCTCGACGAAGACCATGACCGCCCCAATTTCTTTCCCGTCGATTAGGGGTGGTAATTTTTTTACAATACAATGACGGGCGAGACGGTGATTTTGTTAACTGAATCTCCGCACGAAGTCTCAATTAAACGTAGTTTAGCATGAAGGTCAGGGTATCAGGTATTTTAAGCACGCTGTTGCTGATATTTACTACCGGCACGGTCCAGTATTGTGCTGCACAGAAAAGTATGCAGGACGAGCAGTCTGAAATTGTTAGTCGGGTTGACAGTACAACTGCCGGCGAACTCATTCTCACACAAGAAGTTGTGATACATGCAAGCCTGGAGGAGGTGTGGGATGCATACACCACCGAAGCCGGCTGGGCGAAATGGAGCGCACCATTGGTATCCATCGACCTGCGCGCCGGTGGCATCATCCGAACGAACTACAATGCAGAAGGCACACTGGATGACGAAACCACAAATACGCTTTTCATTCGCAACTACGTACCCTACCAGCTCATAACGCTGCAGGCCGACATTGCACCTAACTGGCCTGAATTTATGAAATCCGATGCGGATAACCTGTACAACGTGGTGCTCTTTGAATCATTGGGCGAAAACAAAACACGGCTTGTGTCCCATGGCATGGGATACCAAAACAATGAGAAGTATTGGGACCTGATGGCGTTCTTTATTAAAGGCAATGAAATGAGCTACCAGAAGCTGAAAGAGGTGCTGGAGTAAGGTAGTAGGATACTGGGGCTGCAAACTGCCTTGCATGTCCTCACTTGTTGCATAAGAGACTGGATCCCGGAGCAGGTCCGAGGTGGCGAGTGGGCTGGAAAGAACAGCATTGCTAATCTGGCTAGGTGTTAATATTTTAGCACTTCACTCACCCCATTCTGATCTATGACGCTTTCGCTCAAATCAGTCCTGCTCTTTGCAGGTTTGGCAACTGCCCTTACCGCATGCACACCCAATACCGACGAACGCACCGCAGGTGTGCCGGCTGATTCTATTGCATCGATCGTTACCCTGGCAGCCCAGCAGTTTCTAGATACCACACCGCAGGCAGTTGGATTTTCCATAAGCGTGGTCGCGGCAGACGATATCCATAGTTTTCACTTTGGTACAACATCACCCCAGGGGACTGATACGCCCACGGATAACACAATTTATGGCATCGCCTCGGTAACGAAAACGTTCACCGGTGTGCTTTTGGCAAAGGCAGTGCTTGATGGCCGGCTAGATCTGTCGAGTGATATACGAGGCTATCTGGATGGTGATTATCCCAACCTTGCATACAATGGGCATTTCATCACGCCGGCACACCTGGTTAATCATTCATCCGAACTCCCCAACGGATTACCGGATCGACCGGAAATGCATCCCGAATTCGCTGGATATGATGGCGATGTATTAGCGTGGATGGATCACATGAAATCCGTGTATGCAGATTATGCTACAGAAGATTTTCTTGTAGATCTGCAAAGTGTCCAGCTTGATACCATTCCGGGTACGCGGTTTAGCTATTCAAACGCTGGGCCGCAGCTTGCCGGCTTCATGTTGGAGCGTGTGTATGGAGAGACCTATGAAGCCCTACTGGATCGTGTTATTTTTGAGCCGTTAGGCATGGCGCGCACCGGCATTACGCTTGATGCAGACGTAATTACAGGCTACGATGAGACAGGGCAAGCGATGCCGCCTGTGCTTGCCGCTTATGGCGCTGCCGGCGCAATTAAGAGTACAATTGTTGACCTCGGACGCTACGTGCAGTGGCATCTCAATGAAGATGATCCGCTGGTCAAGTTATCGCATACGCCACCCGGTGGCAGTGCGGAGGATCCTGCAGAAGGGTTTTCGCTTGGGTTGAATTGGCAAATGATGCGTTATGAGGGCGTGCGGCGTCTCTGGCAAGACGGCAATATCCCTGGATACAGTAGTCGCGTTGTTATGTATCCCGAATTAAACCTGGGTGTGGTTATTCTGGCAAATCAGTTGGATCGCTCAATTCCTGGGAAAACGAATGATATGGCAGATACTATTTTGGAAGGGCTCGATGCCCGTGCGTTTACAATCATGGAAGGGTTGTAAATAGAGTGGCGTACCTTTGATGTATCGCAAATCGGATCATGGCACAACACGTCGGATTTTCTGAATACCACTGCCTTCCAATGCGTACTTTAGTCGGGATAGATTTTTTCGGCAAAGGAGTGCAACCTGAACATGTACGATCCGAGAGGAAACGGAAAAGATAGAGACGTAGAGGCCGTGCAGTTTCACGAAGTTGCGCCGCCGGCGCAGTTGGCAGGCATCGTGCACCGCTTCCTTGAGTTGAAAACCCAGGCCCCGCTGCAGGAGGATTACCGTTTTCACGCGCTGCCAGACGTGTGTACCTACATGGTGTTTGACCAGCTAGAAACACAGGTAGCCGGCGTCACCGGATTGCGTACCACCTCCGAAGAGCTAAATCTGGGTAAAACCTTTCATTACGTAAACATCCGTTTTCTCCCTGGTGTGTGGCAATGTGAACCCGAGCAAATCAACTACGGTATGGTCGACGCACCATACACAGGCAGTTGGCCGCTTATCGAGATAAATACCCGGCTATCCAGGCAGCATGATCTTGCCGGCAAACAATCCATCCTGGCTGGTATTGTACAATGGCTCATGGATGCGCAGTTGGTCGCTGCCAATCCGATGGTGCGCTCTCGCCAGTCCTAGAGGCTCACCGTCAAGCAAGGCCTGCATGGGGAAAGGGGAGAGCCTCGTACATTTAGCTCCTATAGTGTCTTGGTTCGCGTTGACTTGAAGATTGGTCACAGCCGGTCAGTGTGTGTCTGCATTTGGTG
>JBCCIM010000098.1 GCA_039111535.1 Bacteroidota bacterium
GGACGCCATCGAGAATGGTGACATCAACGCGCTGCCTGATCCGATAACGGTAGTAGGTCATATCGACAACCTGTTAGCCGCCATACCGGGTGCGAATCTCGATTTAGGCTTCAAAAAAGACGTCGAAAAGCGCCTCAATCAGTTCCGAGAACTACTGGCTGATGCACAGGAATTCATCCAGTTAATCAGCAATTTCCTGAATGCTATTGAAATGGCGAAGGAAATGAAGGTGCGGTTGGAATGGCGGCCTGGCGTGAAAGATTGGCTTGGAATTTTTATCGCAAACAACGACGGTAAACCTGCATCGATGGTTTTGGGCGTGGAACTACGCGCCAAGGCCGGCGACGGTAGTGGCCAGCCCACGGCGGATATTTTCTGTAGCCTGGACAACTTCACAATCGATCTCTACATCATCAAAGCCCTGTTTAGCCGGGTGCAGTTTTTTGCAACTACGGGCAAGAAATGGGGGGTTGATGTTGTTTTTGACGGTATCGAGTTTGATGGGCCGCTGAAGTGGGTTGAGAAACTGCGCGAACTGATTCCAATGGACGGCTTTAGCGATCCGCCGTACGTTGACATCGACACGTCTGGGATAACCGCCGGCTTTACGCAGCCCATTCCTTCGGTCGCGTTTGGGGTGTTCACCGTGCAAAACATCAGCCTGGGGGCTGAAATCAATATCCCGTTTATCGGCGATCCGGCCACCATCCAGTTCAATTTCAACACCCGCGAGAACCCGTGTACGGTTACGGTAATGGCCATTGGCGGGTCTTTCTATTTCGGGATCACCTTCGACATGGAAGGGCTGCGGAGCGTTGAGGCTGCCATCGAATTTGGGGCATCGATTGCGTTTAGTATTGCGGTTGCCAGTGGGGGCGTAACCTTGATGGCCGGCATTTACTTCAAATACGATGGGGTGACGGATGAAGTCACGCTGACAGGATACCTGCGCCTCTCGGGGCACGTCTCGGTGCTGGGGCTGATTGGTATTTCGCTGGAGCTCCGCATGGAGCTAACCTACCAGAGCAGTGGCGGCAAGGTGATAGGCCGTGCTTCTGTGAAAGTGGAAATTGAACTGCTGTTCTTCAGTATTGGCGTCGAAATCACCGTTGAGCGCAAGTTTGCCGGCTCCAATGAAGACCCCACGTTCCTCGAACAAATGGGCAGCTCCTACATCGATCCGGTTCAGGATCAAACGGTAGAGGCCTGGCCCGAATACTGTATGGCCTTCGCCGATTAGCGGTACCGCTACATACGTCTCCCATCAACACCTGCCCAATAGTAAATCCATCCCATAATAGCCATGCCTGATCAACATCTCATCTGGACCGTCCTGCCCAATGGCATACAAAACAACATGCTCCGCGCGTCTATTTTTATGACGCCTCGGCTTTATGATGGCGAGACGCTGGGCGCCTTCTTTCCTTCGTTTCCTGAATTTCAGAATTGGCCGGCTATCATCAAACAAGCGGGTCTGTTTTCCTTGAGGGTTGGCGATGTGACGCAACAAGCCACACTCCTCTCTCAACCTGATGAGGGGTATTGGACGTCTTTGTTCAACGCAAACACACCGGTCATCCCCTATGTTCGAGAGGACTACGGATCGCGCACGATCAAGTCGTACCCCGTAACTCAAATTATGCAGGTGCTCAGACAAGAGTACAACCGCGTCATGCTGCAGTCACCGACAGAGTATCCGGTGATGTCGCTTGCTAGCACTGTGGAGAATGACACCCGGGTGAGCTTGAAGCCGTTTGTCAGCAAAATTGGCCGGCTTGGGGTGGCCACAGAAAAGATACGGGTGCGCGAGCAGTTGAATCAGACGCGACAGATCCAGCCTATTGGCCGCGCCATTGCCACGAATACCATCAGCCAGATCGCCGCTGCAATTCCTGACGATGAGATCACGGAGGAGACGGTCGCATTTGCCATGCTGGATGAGTTCTACGACCGCAAAAAAAGAGTGGAAGCAGGAGAGTTGATAGACCGGAGTAACAACAGGCTTGAAGGCCTGACCCTGGCCGATCCTCCGCCGGCACTACCGGATATCGATTTTCACAGGGTGCATGGTATTCTTGGTGACTACCCCGAGATTATGCGGACGCTCGGCTTTGTGATAGATATTGAGGTGCCCTATACCAACGGCATGCTGGCTGAGGGAACGGTTGAGCTGGTTGCTCCTGATGGCATCAACGGTATTATGCTGACGGAGCGCACGCACTACCAGCTGAATTCGCAGGCCGGGCTTTTTTCTGCCAAGCCACGCGATAACGCAGAGCTGGAAATTGAAGACGGTTTCCTGAGTCTGGAAAATCCCAATCTGTACGATCTAACCCAGGTCGACGTAGATGGCTGGGCACTAAAAACGCTGGGGCTGGCTACAGATCAGTTCAACCGCGCCAACGTATTTGCTGCGAGTAGCGTCAATGTTGCTGACCAGATTTCTACTGGCAATAATGCTGTCAATAGCGGCGTGAACAACGTTACACTGCAGCAAGCAAACAACCAACAGGTAAATGCCTCACAGGTCCTTGCCGCGGCGCCGCAAGGACGCGACGAGCAGGGGAGACGTCCGAGAACCATCCCTGGCAACTACCGGGAAGAAGCGAACGATACCGCGTCTTTGCCGGCAAAACGCACCACGGGGCTCAGCGTGATCAAAAAAGACCGCGCCCTAAAGCTTGCTGCATCGATTAGTGCAAATGTTACCCGCTTTGAGAGTGTAGCTACGCAGGTTAATGCGATTCAGGCTGAGCTGCCTAACCAGCCATTTCGGCGCGTTAACAAGCTAACAAATGCACCTCAACCACCGGAAGCGCTCTATGCCGATGATCTGGTTCGCGGATACCGGGTGGATGTTTTTGACGAAGAGAAGCAGCAGTGGTATTCATTGTGTAAACGGCGCGGGCGGTACAGAATCAACAAAGACCCAAACCTGGATCGGCTGATCAATGACGAAGGATACGTCAAAGCAACAGCACTTACACAGGAAGAAGACGACGAAGAAAATGCATACATCCACGAATCCCTTTTTCAATGGGATGGCTGGAGCCTCGTAGCAGAAAAGCCGGGGATGACAATTGTACCAGGCGAAGTCAAAGATCAGATAGAAGATCAGAGTACGGTAAGCGACAAGCGGTACGAGAACGTTGGGCGTGTTAAACACACCACGCCAGATGCGTTTGACCTTGAAACATGGTTTGTACCCGAGCCGGGTTCGTTGCCGCGCCTTCGTTTTGGCAAAGACTATCGGCTGCGCGCACGCACGGTTGATCTCGCTGGCAACAGCCTGCCAGCAAGCGTGCCTGACTCCAGCCATGCGACCGAAAAGAGCTGCTACATCCGCCACGAGCCACTCAGTTCACCGGTCGTTGTACCGCGCTCGATTATAACGGAGGGAGAAGGACTGGAGCGAATGGTCATCCGGAGCAATTACAACCAGACGCCGGCAGAGTACGTCCAGGATATGAACGTACAGAAGGCGCTATCAATCTACCAGCATATCTACGAGTCGTTTAACGACCGCCACATCGCTCCGCCGAAAACCTCGCAGCAGATGGCCGAATTACATGGTGCATTTGAAGCTGCAATGGGAGGCGGGAAGAACTACCAGCAGTGGTTCAATATCGCGGTGAAAGAATCAGGCACTTTCAATGACCCGAATATTGTTGATATCAACACAGGCCAGAAGAATCTCCAAGTGCCAAACATCCAGCTGATTACGCCGCCGGGTGTGCCGCCTGACCAGGCTGTTGGCAGTCTGGAAGAGCTACGCACCGGTGATCCACTCGGACCTGGACAGTACGTTATTCATACAGGCGAAGAACTCATGCTGCCTTATCTACCAGATTTTGTAGCTCGGGGTGCGTCGTTTGTAGGCTTGCCGGGTGTGCCAGAGGGGAGTGTGTTTCAGGTTTCTTTTGAGAACGACTTCCCCAAAGCCCGCTCATTCAGAATTCGCATTATCGAAGGAGAAGGTGTACCTGTATTTCACGAAAATCATCCGTCTGGCGCGCGGGTGTTGGAAGTGAAAATGAAAAAGGGGCAGATTAGTAAAGTTCGTTTGAGCTGCTACATGTCGGCCCAAGATCTTGATCACTTCGAGTGTGCTGAGGTGATAAATGGCGGGAATAACGTGCAGGGGCCGCAGCAGTTGGCAGCTGAGCCACAATTAGCCAACATTATTTCTGAAGGCCGGCACTGGATGGTTACGCCGTGGCGCGAGCTCGTGCTGGTGCACGCGGTACAGCAGCCGCTGATGGCCCCGAGTTTTCAGCAGCTTACACCCAAGAAGGAAAACCTGGGGGACACCCAGGTTTTCCTCAGCGGACAGATGAACCTGGATGTTTGGAGCACCGGCCGGCTTGATTTCACCGCCCGGTGGCGCGATCCGGTAGATCGCCTCGGTGCTGATGCGCCACGTGATGGCAAAGACGGACGGCCAGAACCGCGCGAAAACGTGGGGCGCGTTGCTGAGATGCCCATCGAACCGTACTACGAAGATCGCCAATCGATCAAATTCCCGATCAAAGCAGCCGACTTTGCCGGTGGGCCGGCGTATCCGCATCACAAACAGAAGAAAGCAAATTTCTTCAAACACGAATTTGGCGATACCAAACACCATAAGGTTGAATATTTCCTGACCGGCGCCAGCCGATTCCGCGACTACTTCCCGCAGGAAATTTATAACGTTCCCGAAAATGTATCCCGTGAGGGCGCCACCTTTGAAGTAAACATCCCCAGCTCTGCCCGGCCGGCAGCACCCAAGGTCAAGTACGTTGTGCCAACCTTTGGTTGGGAACGCAAAACCGTAGATGGCAACCCGGTGAGTCGACGTTGCGGTGGAGGATTACGTGTCTACCTGGACCGTCCCTGGTATTCTTCTGGAGATGGGGAATTGCTCGCCGTAGTACTGCGTGGTAGTGCCCCTGCAAAACTGGATCAATTCCAGAACCCTTCTCCCGGACCAATTGCTGTACCACCTGTTTTTACGAACGAGGCCACCGACGATCCATTGCGCCTGCTAACGACGCAGTGGGGTATGGACCCCGTCTGGCGCTCATTGCCGCCTCCAAAGAACCCAGCGTTGACCAACTTTCCTGACGCCGTTAAGACCCAAAATGGCCTCAGGTTCGAGGAAACCAACAAGGGATATGCAGCCGTAGCCGGCCACGAAGTGCACTATGATGAAGACCGCCAGCTGTGGTACTGCGACATCACGGTGGATACAGGTGATACCTACTTCCCGTTTATGCGCCTTGCACTGGCCCGGTATCAGCCGAACTCAATGGATGGCGTCCATTTGTCGCCGGTTGTTATGACAGACTTTATTCAGGCCGTGCCGGATCGTGTGGCAGCGCTGAACATGGTATCGGACGACGAGTTTCGGGTGATGCTTTCTGGGCCGATTGCCTGGAATACCATTTCCAATAATCTGGGTGCAAACGAATCTGACCCCGATAAAATCAAAGACCTCATGAGCTTTAGCCGGCACGTGACGGTAACGCTCGAAAAACAGGTTGGCGGTCCGGATGCGCCGTGGGCGCCAGTGTCCGATGAATTGACAGATGTTGAAATGCCCCCGCACCAGCAAATTGGCGCGCGCACAATCTGGATGAAAACACTGGCCAACCCATTGCAAACGGGCGGAGGTGGTCAGATAGCCGTCAATACAGGAGGCGCACCTGGTACAACCCGGTACCGCGTGTCCATAAAAGAATTTGAAATTCTGCACTCAGATCCCGGTAAGAATCAGGAATTTGAAAACGATGCGGATGTCGGTTTCCGTATGGTCTATGCTGATTCCATCGAATTGTCCCAGTAGGACGCTGATTTTCCATATCCATGAAGAAGCCCATATTTATACATCAGTTCGAACGATGGTTGCTTGTGCTGTGCCTGGTAGGGCTGTACAGCAGCGAAGTGGTTGCGCAAAATGTTCACTTTTCGGGATACAGCCGCATGTATTTCGAAACCTCCGATGCAACGCGCCTCAACCAGTTTACGCCACGCACCCTGTTTCGCTGGGAAGCTGAGCCAACGATTGCGGTGCGGGGCATACCATTATCAGTCAACATCTTAACATCGACCGAGCAGAATGAAGTCAATACCAACATAAACAGCTTGATCGCGAGCTTCAATTTTAGCGCCGATCGGCTGGAGCGCACCATTCGCGACCGGGTGTCACAGAAAATCGGCGACCTGAGCCAGGACCTCGCCGGCCGCGATATCCGCACAGATCCGTTTGGTTTTGATCGCATTGAAGGGGGGATCAATGAGGCGCGGGAGACGCTTGCGACATTGCAGGATATCCAGAGCGATGTGAGCAACCTGACCAATAACCTCGGGGCGCTCACAAACATGGGTTTGTTGTCTGCCCTGGAACGGAAGGCACTGCGGTTTCCAAATCTCGGGATTGGCGTTACCTATCCACGGTATTCGCCGTTTACTGTGGATGGCTTGGAGATCCTGGGTGCGCATGTAGAATTTGCACCCGGAGTGCTGTACCTGGCTGGTACCTTTGGCAATGTGCGCAACCAGGGCGGCAATCTGCAGCGTTTGCTCATCACACCTGGTGAAGCGTTTTACAAACGGCGTGTGGCCGGCGCCGGCATTGGCGTGGGGCGGTCTTCTGGCAGCCACTTTCACATCAAGGGTGCGCTGATTGTAGATGATAAAGACACGTTTGATGATTTGGGGATGCCCGAGGTGGCACTGCCGCCCCAGCGTAACCTGTTGGCCGGCATCGACTTCAAGGTTTCTGTAGCGGAGCAGCGGTTTAATATCGAGGGCAATGTTGCCGGCTCTTCGTATACGCGCGACCGCGACGGCATCGCTATCGAAGACCAGGAGCTGATTTCGCCCCTGCTGTACAATCTGATTGATCCCAACCTGTCGAGTTCGCTTGATGCGGCAGGTGAAGTGAAAGCCACGTTACGGGTACCGACGTCAAAAACCCGACTGCGGGCAAAAGTACGGTATGTAGGGCCGGGGTACGTTTCTCTTGGCGCGCCAGTGTTGCGCAATGATATTCTGAGCTATGAAGCCGACATCAGCCAGGCATTTTTTCGCCGCCAAGTGTCGCTCAGTGCGCGCTTCCGGTCGGAAGAAAACAACCTGGACAACATCAAGCTTTTCACTAAAGACTCCAAACTGGCTTCGTTTCAGCTCGGACTACACCTCCGCAATTTGCCGTACCTGCGCGTACGATACCAGCCCACATTTCTGAAAACGAGTAACCGCTTGCCGGATACAGATGCGGGCCTGGCAGATTCATTCGATTACCAGTACGACACGCAATCCCTGTCTGTAATGACAGGCTACACATTCCGCACGGACGCGCTGGTAAGTACCACAAGCCTGATTTATGCCCTGCAATCGATCGACGCCACGCAGGAGTTTGTCGAATACCGGATGCAGAATTACGGCATTTCACAGGTCCTGGCACTTGGGGATCTCGGACTCAATTTGGGCTACACCTTTTACGACCAGGAGCGGCTCACCGACCCACTTGATATCCATACGGTTGATGTTTCCGCCTCCTACACAGCCTTTGATCTATGGACCAGTACGCTGGGCGTTAATTACTCAAAAGAAACGGGCCAAGGGTCGCTGTTGAGGATCCACGGAGGAACCGCATTTCCACTTTGGTTGCTCGGTACGCTCGACGTACGCCTGGAAAACAACCAGTATCAAGGAGGATTGTTGGCCGCCTCCGATTTTAATCAAAGCCGGCTATCCGTTTCTCTGATCCGCACATGGTGATTCCAATGAAGCATAGAAATATCTTTTTCCAAAGCCTGGCTTTGTTGCTGTTGATGGCAGGGGGTATGCCACAGATGTCGCATGCTCAACAGTCTGTTGTGGTCGTGCAGATTTTCCCGCCACCACCGAACCAGTTGACCATTTCCGACCTGTGGCGCGTCCAGCTTAACAACATGGGCCGCAGCGACTTATCTGTTGTGCTGCGCGGCACAGTAGAAGAGGCACGAGAAGGGTTACTGCTCGACGCCAGTACACGAGAAGTTGCATTGCGGCCAGGACTCAATACATTTCGCGGACCAGATCTGGAGCCGGTTGAACTTGATGAGACCAACAGCGAGTACGAACGAATAATTGTCCGGACCGGGCAGGCCCCTACCGGAGACTACACCATTTGTGTGTACGCGATCTCGACGGTCACGCTGGAAGAGGTGGGCAGCGATTGTATCAACCATTCCGTTGAACTTGTTTCGCCGCCAGAATTGATTGCGCCGCCAATAGAGGCACAGTTAAGCGATCGTTTTCCTGTGTTTTACTGGACACCGCCGGCGCCCCTGCCGGGGAATCAGGCCGTCTCTTACCGCATCAAAATTGTAAAAGTACTCGGCCGGCAATCACCGCTCGCCGCACTGCAAGCAAATCCTTCATGGTACGAAGAAGCTAATCTGCGCACTACGTTTTTGCAGTATCCGCTTCGAGCGCAGCCCTTTGAATCCGGCCAATACGCGTGGATCATTACAGCAGAAACGCCTGGCCTGACCCGTGGGGGCGTAGCGTTGGGACAAAGTGAAATCGGATACTTCGACTGGCAGCCCATTCTGGTGCTGGATATCGCAGATGAACTGGACATTGCCACGCCAACAGTGCCCGGCATTCCTGCCGGCTTGCTCAATGAATTGCTGACGCCCTGCTCTGGCATTAGCGGCGGCGGCTTTGGTTTCGGCCCATCCGGCGCCGGCAGCGGCACCCTGCAATTCAGGGTGTTGGATAACTAGAGCTACAACCACTTTCAACTTTTAACCTGCAACTTTCAACCCCAAACACACCATGTGTTTGGCCTAACCACATCTCCTAACCCACACGCATCACATCTGAAATGAAAAAATTTATACAAAACTGCACCGCGTTATTGTTAGCCGGCCTCGTGTTTGTAATGCCAGAAAAAGCATTTGCACAGGACGATCCAGTTGAATGGGTATTACGGATAGGAGGTAAGTCTGCTGACATAGCGGGCGGCGTACACGTTGCGCTGGAAGATGGCGTTGTCCGCCTGGCCGCTACCATGGGTGAAGCCGGCGGTATGGTAGGTGATTCATTTGAAACGCCTGACGCACAGACTGCCATCCTCGTTATCGTCGACCCTAAAACAGGGAAACCATCAGAATTATATGCGATTTCTGCTGACGACCTGAAGAGCTCGATAACAGGAGATGATGTGACTGTTAACGTAGAAAACGATCCACACCTTATTGGCACGTACAAAGGCTCGATTGGGGTGTCTCAACACGACTTGAGCTTGCTGCAAAGTCCAAATCAGAGTGTGTACCTCGCAGAGTTTACAGAGAAAGGGACCATCTCCTGGATCAACACCATTGGCTCTGTTTTCGAAACGAGCGAAGCGACTTTTGGAGGCGTTGATAGCCACCAGGAAGGCGAAGTGTTCATGACAGGCTCATACAAAGGGACCGAAGTGTTGTTTATTCACCAGACAGGTGTAGAGACAGCAAACTCGCCAACCGTGGAAGACGAAGATGCATACCTCATCCAATACGGTACCCGCGGTGAACTCAGAGACTTGCTTCTCATGCAGGGTAATGGCAACAGCCGGGGAAATGACGTAACGCTGGCGAAAGATGGTACAGTTGCTTACTGGGGCGGTGAATACGACGGCATTGCAACACTGGGCCGCAACGTGTTAGAGGCTGGTCTGCGTACCCAGGATGGGTTTCTGATCAAGCTGGCAGGCGACGAAGTTGAGTGGTTCATTGAGCTCAAAGGGGCAGGGGATGTCTCTGTATCAAACGTCGTTTTTAATCCCGAAACAGGTGGCGGTTATTTTGCCGGCGATTTTGGTGGCAGCGCACTCGAATATGAGCTCAATAACGTGTTTGTTAAGAGTTTTGATATTAACAGTAGTGACGACGGCGGACAATATGTGGGCGCATTCAGCGCAAAAGGAGAGATTCTCTGGATATACGCCATTTCCGGGGATGCTACCATTAATGATCTTGCTTTCCGTGAAGGCAATCCCGACCAGAAGTCGGGTGTATCTGTGGCCGGTGCTTATGGAAAGGCGGAAGTTTATGCTGGCCCTTCGACAAAGTATGGTTTCGAATTACAGGGTACGCAAGATGCGTTTTTGCTTGAACTCGATTCAGCAGGAGATCTCATGCTCCTGCCGTGGACAACAGGCGCTGCAGCTGCCGACATGACGCATGACGACTGGATAGAGATTGTGAGTTGTTTTTGCACAGGCTCGATTACCAGGCAGAATGTCGGAAGTGCCACGTATGATGCAGTGCTCAAAATTGCCGGCGAAGAAGTGGAGTCGATAGGAGAAACAGATGTACTTGTATTTGGCTACAACGCCGAGCTATCCCCGCCACTACCCGTTGAATTAACCGCATTTACAGGGCTGGTTGATGGCACTGATGCCTTCCTTTCGTGGGAAACTGCCAGCGAAACGAATAACGCAGGCTTTGAGGTGCAACGATTCGGCGCGTCGGGATGGCAACAAGTGGGCTATGTAGCCGGTGCAGGTACAACGACGGAAGCACAATCGTATGCCTTTACTGTGCAGGGCCTCACTCCCGGCTCACACCAGTTCCGCCTCAAGCAGATCGATTTTGATGGGACGTTTGCGTTCAGTCCGACCGTAACCGTGGCCATACAGGCGGGGCAGCGTCCGCAACTGATCGATGCTTACCCCAATCCATTCAAACCACGCACAACCATACGTTTTTCTGTGCCCGAGCAGGGAGTGGTTTCTGTAAAAGTCTATGACGTTATGGGCCGGCTCGTTGCTGAACTGCACGATGGTACATTGCCGGCCGGAATCCACAATATTGCATGGGATGCTTCAGGAATGGCCAGCGGCGTGTATTTCTACCGCATGCAGGCCGGCGCATTTGTGGAAAGCAAACGCATGATGCTCTTGCAGTAATCGCCTCAGAGCCTGAGAAAAAGTTTCTGTCGATACATCACCCAGGCAATCAGGAAAATAAAGAGCGTATAGAGTAGGGCCCACAGGAGGGAGGCCGGTTCGCCGGCTACCCCCTGGCCCATAAGTGTATCCATGAACCCATCACGAACTGGTGTGAGGATGCGCGCAAACAGGCTGTGCAGGGCGTATGCGGCAATTGCATTGGCGCCAAAAACCCGACCCATGTAGAACAGCGGCTGGTTCTTGCCTTTTTTGTGCAGATCAACATACCAGAAAAGGGCGGCGAAGGTCAGGGTAATCAGGCTGGACGTATACAGCACAAATGAACTGGTCCACAGGTTTTTGTTGAACGGGAAAAACCAGTTCCACACGCTACCGACAACCAGCAAGCAAAAGCCATAGACAAACAGGCGAAGCGCAGTTTGTTCTTTGGACGCTGTTTGCAAGATGATGTGGCCCGCAACCATGCCAGCAATGCCTGAGCCAATGGCCGGCAAGGTGCTGAGCAATCCTTCGGGATCCCAGGTCTTTTCATAGATCCGCCCTGGTGTGAACACGCGGTCAATCCAGGCAGCCAGGTTGGTGCCGGGCTCTAGGTTTGCTGCAATAGATGTCTCTGATAAAGCACGCAGACCTTCCACGGCTACAGGTCCACTGGCACGCATCACTTCGCCGCTTGCAAGCGCCGCCTGCACCACAGCGTCAGCCGGTACAGGAAGGAGCACCATCATCAACCAATAGCCGACAAGCAATACCACACCCGTGATGATTTGTGTGCGCCGGCTCGTGTACAAGAACAGGAAGGCGCAGACTAGAAACACGATGGCAATCCGCTGCAGCACGCCGGGCCAGCGGAAGGCGTCCAGCGCCAGGTTGGGGTTAAGCACAAGGAAAAGGGTTGTTACTGCGAACATGACCGTGCCCAGCATCAGGCGTCGGCGCTGGGACGGGGCAATTTGAATTTCGGAGAGCCCATAGAGCAGTACAATGCCCACCACAATATGGGCGATTTTGTACCCCACCGTTGCAGCAGGCACAGCCAGAAACAGGCCCATTCCAAAGATCATAGCGGTACGTACCAGCGTTTTTCGAATCAAGGGCCCCGTGTCAGCAGCCTGTTGTCGGCGCTTTGAATACGATAGTACAATGGAAACGCCGACAATGAACAGGAAAAAAGGGAATACAAAGTCGGTAGGCGTAATCCCATGCCATGGGGCGTGGCGCAGGGGAGGGTAGACGTAGCTCCATGATCCCGGGTCGTTGACGACAATCATGCCGGCGATGGTGAGGCCGCGCAGCACATCAAGTGAGGTAAGCCGTTCTTTTAAATCCATACAGGTGGGGTGGATTCGATACAGGTGGGTACGAAACAGCGTGGGTGCAAATCAAGGTGGTGTTGATCTGCTGAAAAGGTATCGAATCAGGGTAACAATCCAAAATTGAACTGCGTGCTATCTGGTTGTGAGGAGACAACAGGATAGAAGCCTCGAGCGACCAAATTCAACGCAGGTTTGCCGCCCATTGAGAATCCGGTGTTTCTGCCGTCTTTCCTATGATTAGCCGACCATTCCCATAAGTGCGCACCTGCGAACCAGGGCTCATGCCATACTTCATTGAAAAAAGCCTGGTAACTCCAGGCCTGGGTTTGATGCGATACACGCCTGAAAAAATCTGTAGTTGATGACCATTCCCACGGCGTCAAGGCCCCTGTCGCTATACTCCTATACCCGATTTCGGTGAACAACACCGGCTTTTGGTATTTTTCTGCGAGGTTGCTTAGCCGATCAACATGAGGCTGCCAACCCATTTCAATCTCTTGCAGGCTCGGGTTCTTTACATCAGCTACTGGAAAGTAGGCCTGAATCCCAATGTAGTCCAGCATATCCCAGAAAGGGATGTTTTCCAGGTTGTCAGACCAGTTTGCAGCATAGGTTAATTTGCCGCTGTATACCGAGCGTATCTGTGAAATCAGGGATCGCCACTGCTCGGGCTTGGCCACAATGGTGCTGTGTAATTCTGTGCCTACACAAAACAGGTCGGCGTTGAGTTGTTCAGCGAGCGCTGCGTATGCCAACATGCGGCGCGTGTAGTAGGAAAACCAGGTATCCCAGTCTGCTTCGTTCTGCATCTCGATGTCTGAACGCCATGCCCCAGCTTGCGGTGCGCTGAGCCACACATGGGGTTTGATTGCGAGACGGAAGTTGTGGTGTGCAGCAAGTGCTGCGTGTTGCGCAATTCTGTCAATGCTACTACTGCCAACGCTGCTACTGTCGGACACCGATTCCGAAGATGCCTGGAGTGGCGGTTCATTATGCAGCTCCTGGCTGATATAGGGGACCAGCGTGATCCATTCGATGTTGTTGGCTTTCAGTAGCGCCAAGTCTGATGTATCAGCTGACAGGTTGAAAACGTGTATCCCGCGGTGTTTGCCATCTTGTTGGTACAGATCGCGGGCTTGTGAGCCGGCGTGTTCTACCGATGTATCCCAGGTATAAGTAAAATCTTCGCTGTTTCGATAAGCGCGTGTCACCTCCAGTCCAGTCCAAATGAGTGCTATGGGGAGCGCCACATACCGGATTAACCCTCCAGCAACACCGGTCCAGCCCGTGTTTTTGTAGCGCCGCACGTTCTCGCGGATGATCACAAAAATCAGATAAGGAAAAAACGCAATTACATAGGTGCCGCCCTCGGAGAGTAGCTTTTTGACGGTGAGCCACCAGTAAGTCCATACCTGACCGGATTCGAGTTGATCGATCATGAACAGAGCGATCAATAAGATGAATGCCAAAGCGAAGAGCGTCCCTGCATACCACGCAACAAACACGCGGAGCGCGCGCTGAAAGCGACGGAGAGAGGCTGTGTTGTGATGCATGGAAGTACGTGCTGTGGGGTAGTAGCGGTGAAGCTTATATCCAATATGGAATACAGGGATAGAAGTTACATTGCGTTGATTGTCGAGTGCCGATTGTCGAGTGAATAAAGCGGCACTATCTTTCAGCAATGGCATCCTGAGCCATGCGAAGGATCTCTTGCGGGCTTGCAGTGCTTTGAATACCGAATATGCATCAAACAAAAAACGGGCGCCCCTATCAGGAGAGCCCGTTTTGCATAATCGCGGAATCGCTCTAATTAGGCGTCGCCGGCAGCTTTCTCCGCTTCATCCGCAGCATCGTCAACGAGGTCGCTTGCGCCTTCCTTGATTTCTGAGGCTACATTTTTGACAGAGCTGGAGACCGAATCAGCCATCTCACCGGCCTCTTCTTTGGCTTTATCCATAAGCTCGTCAGCTTTGTCAGCAGCAGCAGAGGCGGTTTCTTTGGCTTTGTCGAACGCTTCGCCGGCTTCTTCCATTGCTTTGTCTTTTAGTGAATCAGCTTTGTCTGCGGCAGCAGCAGCAGCGCCTTTGGCCTTGTCGAAAGCTTCGCCAGCCTCTTCTTTGGCTTTTGTGGCAAGTTCATCCGCTTTTTCGGCAGCGGTACTGGCTACTTCTTTTGCTTTGTCAACAGCCTGTTCAGCAGCCGTTTTGGCTTTTTCCATGAGTGGATCAGCCTTTTCCTTGACATCTTCAGCCATGTCTTTGGCTTTGACAGCAGCTTCTTCTGCAAGGTCTTTGGCTTTGTCAAACGCCTCGCCGGCTGCTTCTTTGGCTTTTTCGACCATCGGACCTGCGTCTTCAATCACGTCTTCCGCAACGTCGATGGCTTTATCTACAGCCTGCTCTGCAGCGGCTTTTGTTGAACTGAAAGTTTTCTTCAGGAAATCTGTAAATCCCATTGTTTATCTCTGTTTGGGGTGGGTGGCAGGAATACAGGGTCGATATACTATAAAATACAAGATACAAAACAATGATTCATTACCCGTCAAACGTTTCATTGCAAAAAAGCCAAAGGCTTTCAATAAAGTACCTAAATTCAGTAATTTACTGTCAGCGGAACACGGTGTAATGAACGCTCATTAAACGCCTGCTGCCAACTAGCCGATATTGAGGCTTTGGGGCCGCTACCCACTATTTTATGCGCTAAAGCACCTGCAAATACCCGTTTTAGCACCATTCTGTCTTTCATTATGCGCGCACTGCGTTCAACATTGGGAAAACGGATCGTAACGATCAGCTTGCTTCTCAGCTTGCTGGCGTTGCTCGTATCTCCTGCTGTGCGCGATAATCAGTACAATTCGTCCAGCAAATACGCTAATTGGTTACGTAGCCAACTCGGTGATGTTACCTCGGAAGCCGTTGAATATGCTTTTGCGGCTGCGCTTGAGGTAAATGCTGAAAACCTTGATGCATTTATAAACGCGTTTGTTAAGGCTTACGCGTATGTGGAAACAGACAACGGCGTTTCTGTTACGAGTGTGGCGCTTTTTGCGTTGCTCAAACACAGATCTCTGCTCGTTGACAGTGCTGTTCCTCCGCATTTACTGCTTAAATCTGCGCTGATGCGCACCCTGCATTCGCAGGATCGCGGCGGCTCATCATTATTCGCTGCGTTTGAACGGGTTACAGCTGTTAAATTTGGGCAGCAACTCGTCACTTTCGTTTCCCATGTTACCCCCTTATATACAGCGGACAGCTACCGTTCTATCAGTCCGCGTGCGCCCTAGCCACAGCCTGGCCCCGCAATTCTACAGAGATACCCAATCCCGATTCAACAATCTGCGATAGCTGATGCACATTGCTGGTGCGTTATGTTGTGTTGTATGGCGATCTGTTGGGGCCTCGAACCACCATGTTGAGCTTAACACCGCAGTTCTGCGGTAATTATCACGTCGGCTTCCACTGCCGGCACACACCAGATTTACAATGAAAGACAACGGATTTAAGATATTACTTACGATTGGGTTTATTGCGCTGTGTGTATACTACCTCTATCCCTCTGTGCATAACCTATTCCTCTCGAACAAAATTGAAAGTATGTCGGGGGAAGAGCGTACGGCCTATGAGCAAGAGAACAACACCACGATCAAAACGGTGAAGGACAAGTCGCTGAAACTTGGCCTCGACCTGCTTGGCGGCATGCACGTAACACTCGAAGTCAAAATTGACGCGCTTGTACGTGAACTTGCCACGGATGTGGATCAGCCTTTTGAAGAGGTGCTTGCAGATGCCAATACTCGCGCTGACAACCAGGGGATTTCACTTATTGATGCCTTTTCCCAGGCCTTTACAGAGCGCGACCCCAACGCATTGCTGTCTCGCTATTTCCGGGATACCGATGCAAACATCACCCGCCGTTCTACGAACGCAGAAGTGGTGACCTACTTGCAGGCAGAGGCTGATGAAGCCATTCTTCGGGCCATCGAGATTATTCGTCAGCGTGTTGACCGTTTTGGTGTAACGGAGCCTTCTATCCAGCGCCAGGGCGCACGTCGTATTGTTGTAGAACTACCAGGTGTGACTGAGCAGGATCGTGTACGTACGCTGCTCAAAGGTACTGCGAAACTTGAATTCCGCCTGATGGCAGAGCCGCAGGCGTTGCTGCGTACCGCACAGCTGGCCATCGAAGCTTATCAGGAAGAAGCTGCTATGGATTCTACCTCAGACGCGTTGCTTGCTGCAGACTCTGCCGGCGTTGTGTCTGATACCACGTCGGATATCGATGCACTCCTGGCCCTCGAAGATGATGGCCCTGTGAATCGCCTGTTGCAGATCGTTCAGCCGTATCCACAAGCGAGTGTGCGTTTTGGCGTTGTGTCTGAGCAGGATACTGCAGCCTTCAACGCGCTTATGAGAGAGCCGGTATTCCAGGACCTGATGCCGACCAATACAACGCTCATGTACCATTCTTCTCCGTCTGGATTGAATGCTGCCGGGTTCGAAGTGTATGAGATCCTTGGGGTTCGCAATGAAATAGAGCTCGACGGAAGTGTGATTACAGATGCCAAAGTAGACTTTGACGAGTTCAACAGGGCCAAAGTATCCATGGCAATGAATGGTGAGGGCGCACGGATCTGGGCGCGTATCACGGGTGCCAACGTGAATAAGAACGTAGCCGTTGTAATGGATAATACGGTGTACTCTTTCCCTGTCATTAACGAGCGTATTGCTGGTGGACGAACCGAAATCAACGGTCTCGACTCCCAGGCTGAAGCGCAGGACATCGTAAATGTGTTGAAATCAGGTGCATTGCCTGCGCCGCTAATTATTGTGGAAGAGCGCACTGTTGGGCCAAGCCTCGGTGAAGCATCCATTCAGGCGGGATTGAACTCGATCCTGGTGGGCCTGCTGCTGGTTGCGCTGTTCATGATTTTCTATTACCGCACCGCCGGCATCGTAGCGGACCTCGCACTGATTATCAACGTGATTTTTATCCTCGGTATTCTGGCCGGCTTCAAGGCAACGCTGACGCTGCCGGGTATCGCAGGTATCGTACTTACCATTGGTATGGCAGTTGACGCCAACGTGCTCATATTCGAGCGTGTGCGTGAAGAGCAAAATACGGGTAAAACACTAAAAGCAGCGATGGAAGGGGGGTATTCGAAAGCCCTGAGCGCCATTTTTGATGCCAACATTACCACCTTCTTTGTAGGAGCAATCCTTTACTCGTTCGGCGTTGGCCCGATCAAAGGCTTTGCTGTAACCCTGATGGCTGGTATCATCGCTTCCATGTTTAGTGCCATTGTTATCACACGCATTGTGATGGACTACATGGTTGTTGAGCGTCGCATTAAAGTCAACTACGGTTGAGTTGCCGGCATTACCCGATAGAACTTATTGATTGCGCCAGGCGCGCAATAGAACTGCTATTAACCAACAAGGGTGAGCCGGCTTCAACAGACGCCAATCGCCACCTTTGACTTACAAATATTAGACATGAGAATTTTTGAAAACGCGGCGTTCCGGTTTATACAGAGCCGCAAAACAGGCTACCTGATTTCGGGCATCTTGCTGCTGCTTAGTGTTATATCACTGAGTACACGCGGCCTGGAATTGGGCATCGACTTTAAAGGCGGGATGGAATTTGTTGTAGAAAGTTCTGAACTGCTTGATGTCAACGAGGTAACCAATGCGCTCTCTGGTGTACTTGAAGGTGCAACAGGAGTAAAGACCTTTGGCGAAAACGCTGTCCTTATTGCAACGGCAGCAGAGGGCGAAATCAACGCGATTGAGTCTGCGATCTTGACCCAGATCAGGACTTCTTTTCCTGATCAGACGCATGAAGTCATCAAAACGGACGTCGTAGGGCCTCGCTTTGCAGATGACCTCAAGCGCGGTGCTATCCAGGCCCTGCTTGCATCGCTGCTTGTAATTTTTGTATATATTTTCTTCCGTTTTGAGTGGCGATTCAGTGTAGGCGCTGTAGCAGCGCTTGCACATGACGTAACGATTACGCTCGGCTTGTTTTCGCTTTTACAGGGGATTGTCCCGTTTTCGCTGGAAATCAACCAGGCCATTATTGCGGCTTTCCTTACAATTGTTGGATATTCGCTGAACGATACGGTGGTTGTATTTGACCGTATTCGTGAATATACCAACCTCTTTAAGACAGACGCGTATGATAATGTGGTAAATCGCTCGATCAATAATACTTTGAGTAGAACGATAATTACCTCAGGCACAACCTTGCTCGTAGTTGCAACGCTCTTTATATTCGGGAGTGGCGCACTCAGAGGCTTTGCTTTTGCGCTGTTAGTTGGAGTTATAATTGGAACGTATTCGTCAATTTTTGTAGCTTCACCCGTTGTAGTGGAATTGCGTAACCGCGCCGCTGCCAACCGTAAATAGAACGATACCTGATTTCAGGGCTTTTTCTCACCAAGAGTTTACCATCATGAATTTTAATGTTGAAGAGAAATACAATGCCGTTGTAATACAACTAAAAGGCAATGTAATGGGAGGGCCCGATGGTGCAAAGCTGCATGACACTTTGCACAATTTGAAAGAAGAGGGCAAGAAAAACGTAGTTATTGATCTGTCCAAGACTAAGTTTATGAACTCGAGCGGCCTCGGCATGCTCATCAGCGGGATGACCACTATGCGCAACGCCGGCGGCGATCTGCGCCTTGCAAATGTGGCTGACCGTATCCAGTCTTTGCTCGTAATCACCAAGCTGATTACCGTATTCAAACACTTTGACTCAGTGGATGAAGCTATCAGCAGTTACGACGAATAGTATCTATAAGTACGCACAAACGCGCGCTTACTGTAGGTTGATGGGCCCTGGACGCCCAACGGTTGACCGTAAGCGTCAATTTCTGTCAAAGATGAATTCGCACAAGCGGCGAGGGGTCTATCCCTCGCCGTTTTGTGTGTCAGATCTAAAAAAATCATGTCTGTTAGTGTTGTAATTGGATCTCAGTGGGGCGACGAAGGGAAAGGGAAAATCGTAGACTTACTGAGCAAGACGTCGGATGTTGTTGCCAGATATCAGGGTGGCGCCAACGCAGGTCACACCATTTGCTGGGGAGATAAAACGGTTGTACTGCACCTTGTACCAAGCGGTATTTTTAACCCCGATACAACGTGTGTTATTGGCAATGGCGTTGTCATTGACCCTTTCGCTATTTTGAAAGAACTCCGGGCAATCCGGGAAGAGGGGTATGATGTGGAAGGCCGCTTGCTCATTTCTCAGAATGCGCACGTCATTATGCCGTACCACAAAGCTGTGGAAGGCGCTCGGGAAAAGTCGCGTAGTGGCAAAGCCATTGGCACGACAGGAAGGGGCATCGGGCCGGCGTATGTAGACAAGTTTGCCCGGACTGGTATCCGCATGGGCGATTTCCTTAACAGAGATATCCTCCGCGCTAAAATTGAGCACGCGGTTGCCGAGAAAAATGCAATCTTAGAGGGCGTATACGGCGCTGAGCCGCTTGATGCTGCCCAAATGGTTGAGGAATATCTGGCACTCGACAAAGAACTTGCGCCTTACATCGCTGATACCACACACTATCTCGGAGAGGCTATTGCAGCCGGTAAGCGTGTCATGGCCGAAGGCGCGCAGGGCAGTTTGCTCGACGTTGACTTTGGTACCTACCCGTACGTTACCTCCAGCCATCCCACCGTGGGCGGCTGTTGCACGGGATTGGGGATTCCACCAACGCGTATCAGCCGCGTTATCGGTATTGTGAAAGCCTATTGTACCCGCGTGGGCAACGGACCATTTCCAACGGAATTACTCGACGACATTGGTGCGCAACTGCAGGAAGTAGGACACGAGTTTGGGGCCACTACAGGCCGGCCCCGCCGCTGTGGCTGGCTCGACCTGGTGGCACTCAAGTACTCCGCTATGATCAACGGCTTAACCGAACTGGTTATCACGAAGCTTGATGTGATGTCTGGCCTCGACGAAATCAAAGTATGCACGTCGTACCGCTACGATGGCAAAGAGACGTCTCAATTCCCGAACAATGCGCTTACCCTTGAGCAGGTAGAGCCGGTATACATCTCTATGCCAGGCTGGAAAGAGGACATTGTAGGTATTGATCGGTTTGAAGATCTGCCGGCAGCGGCACAATCGTATCTGCAATTTGTAGCAAACCAGTCGGGCGTTGACATTTCAATGATCTCAACAGGGCCCAAACGCTCCCAAACCATTATGAGCAACAGCGCTTTGCTAGAGGCAGTCCCGGCCTGATAAGGCCTTGCGCTGAAGCTACAGAGTTATTGCAGGGCATTTATGCAGTCATATCGTCACTCTACCAACTTGAAGTCGGGGCTTGTGATTTTTGCCGTATTGATTGCGGTAGCTTCGCTTGCCTATACCAGCCGCATTGTTGATCAACTGAGAGACCGTGAATCGACGGCTGTCCAGATTTGGGCAGAAGCGATGGGGGCGATCACAAAGACGCAGGCAGAGACCACCAACCCGTTTTTGCCAGACTTGCAGGCGCTGTCGGTTTTTCTTGACTCTCTGGAAACAACCGGTGTCAGCGTTAGCCCTTCTTCACAGCAGATGGCCCGTTTCAGGGAAGCCGTCCGTTGGGCACAGAGCATGCCGCCGGCAGGGGAGACAAGCTTCATTGCGAACTACATCGTACTCCGCGAAGACTTTACGTATACCATTCCCTCGATCGTGTCGGACTCCACCGGGCCAATGATGTGGCGCAACCTGCCGGTCAGTGAAGAGATGGGCTCAGGAGAAGACTCTGTCCAGGCCATGGCGCGGCTGGCAGCGTTCCAGGAAGAAATGGATCGTCTGAATGAACCGATCCCGATTGAAGTAAGCTCTGAGTCGTTGGGTGAATTGCGACAACGCGTGCACTTTGGCGAGTCCAAGCTGATTCGTGAACTTCGGATTTTCCCATTTGCGCAGTTGCTCTTTGTTGGACTTTATATTTTGGTCGGCTACATCGGGTTTTCCTATGTGCGCCGGAGCGAGCAGAGCAGCCTTTGGGTGGGGATGGCTAAGGAAGCAGCCCATCAATTGGGTACGCCCATATCCAGCCTGATGGGGTGGACAGCGCTCATGAAAGAGACAAACATGTCCGACGATGAGCAGCAAAATGCCATTCAGGAAGTAGAAAAAGACATCTCCCGCTTACAACGGGTTACAAATCGATTTTCAAACATCGGTTCGCGCCCGAAACTTGTAGCTACGCAATTGTCAGATGTGATCGGGGGAGTAACCGATTATATGCGGCTCCGTATTCCCAAGCAAGGTCAGGTAATAAACCTGACAGCAGAGATTCCTGAAACGCTGGCTGTACCGCTGAATACAGAGTTATTTGAATGGGTAATCGAAAACCTGATCAAAAACGCACTGGACGCCATTCAGAAAGACGCCGGCAACATTGCACTCCGTGCCTACACGCAAAACGACAAAGTGCTGATTGAGGTGGAAGATAACGGCAAAGGGATTGACCGCCGGCAGTGGAAAAACGTCTTTCGGCCGGGGTACAGCACGAAGAAAAGGGGATGGGGATTAGGCTTGAGCCTTGCGAAGCGGATCGTTGAAGACTACCACGGCGGAGAATTGCAGTTGCTACAGTCGAAAGTGAACGAAGGCACCACGTTTCGGATTACGCTGCCGGCAGCCTAACTCATAGAAGTTACAAATTTAAGTGATTGAAGAGATGTGAGTATTACTTCATAAGCAGGTTTTTCAATTGAACTGGTTCTCTGAACGAGCTAATAATCTGTTTGCATGAATTGCCTTTGCATGATTCTCCAATGTCCTAGCTATTTCAGCCCATACCCTCTCTCGTTCTCCGTATTCTGTCGAATATGTTATAATGGGTTTGCCACCTTTTGGCAATACTTGCAAATCTTTGATAATGGGCTCACTGTCCCACAAACACGGCCGTACTATAATAGGAATGATGCGCATTCCTTCCTGTTGTCTCCGAATAATTAATTGAGGGAGTTCTTCATCGTTGATAAATGGGGATGCTATGAAGTCAGAGCTCACTAACAGTAAGGCTAGATCACATTCTTCCATTGCATTCTTGATTTTTTGATACCACTCATCACCAGCTTCTATCCGGCGATCTTGCCAGGCGTCTACAATCCCACGCCGCTGCATGCCCTGCATCATGATTATCAATTCATTTTTGAAATTTTCGTCTATATGAGCATAACTAATAAAGATCTTTAAAGGTTGTCTTTGCCATACTCTTGATTCCAGACCTTCTTGAGAATTCTCGCCGAGGTTATTGGCTTTCTCAATAAGAGAATCCCAGGACAAAGAGAAGTCTGATGGCACGTAAGAAATGGTATTATTGAATCCGGTAATGCTCGGGGAAAGATGGGGGAAGTAGTAGCCCAGATTTGTTCGTGAGTATAAATTCGAATGCTCAAACCATAGCTTAATCAATGTAAGAGTTGTGGCTTGCTCGCCTTTTTGCAGCTCTCTTCCAAGGAAAACGGAGAGGTACAAATTGGCTTGTTCTATATCTTCAATTTTGA
Source organism: Bacteroidota bacterium (assembly GCA_039111535.1). NCBI lineage: Bacteria > Pseudomonadati > Bacteroidota > Bacteroidota bacterium. The sequence goes on from JBCCIM010000098.1 coordinate 22,767, forward strand.
TGGCTGTCAATGCACGGAGCCATGTTAGTGGATTCCCTTCGGAAAAAACTCTTTTAGGGATAGTCTCCTTATTTAAAGCCTGATAAGCTTTTTGAGGTTGCTCCGCCGATAGCCAACAGAAGGCGGTTTGACCTAACAAGTCCAGATTGATGCGAGAGTGTGATAGTGAAGATTCGGCAGTTTCTGCGGCTGCAGCCCATTGATGATTAATTTGTAAAAGCAAGCTATTGCCAAGGCCTACCTGATCCCCTCTGTTTTTCTGAGTTGATTCATCTTCAATGATCAGGTTTATGGCTGTGCTATTTCTAGAAATTGCACATAGATAAAGGGCTGAGTTTACTACTCTGTTTCGATTATACTTGAAAGGAATTCTTCTCATGCCTTCACGTAGAAGATCTAGGCCTTGCAAAATCTGGTTGTTGCACGCCATGAGCTCAGCAGCGGACAGATACAACGAAAACACGTTTCTTTCAACAGGGATTTCTTCAATTCCCTTTAGGAGGAGTGTGATTGCCTCATCCAGTTGGTTGTTGCGCGCCATGAGCTCAGCAGCGGGCTTATACAACGAAAACAC
>JBCCIM010000099.1 GCA_039111535.1 Bacteroidota bacterium
ATTCAACTGTATCCAAGAGCAACCAGCTGAGCTTGGAATGTTCCATTTTTCCTGACCTTAAATACCCATCTGTCTCCTATTAATCAATTATCCTTGGGTATGTCATAAACTTGTTGTGCTTTCCTGCATAGCGAACTCGTGGCTTTTTTATGGGCTATCAAGAAGCACTTCTACCGGGTTAGAAGTACTGTGCAATTCGATTTGCTGTGATTGCAAGCACTGTACCAAGCCGAATGCAACGGTGTTTTTAGTCAATTTTAAGCCCAAAAATCGAGCAAAATCCAGGATCTCAGATAAAGACCCACGCCGGGTACCAGCGCGGGAGATGCTGTACGTAGCGCTTGAAAATAGAACCATGCCATTTTCAGCCGTGGTTAGACCAAAGATTTAAAATTGCGCTTTTGGTGTATGGCAGATATCCCGTACATTGCAAATTCGTGTAACGAGCAGTCTGAAGCTTGCCGAGAGAGACCCTGTATTGATATGCTGACCTTTTTGCTGAACATCTTTTACGTCCTCTTTTTTTTAGTGACGTCTACTTTTTTTATCACGGTCGCTTTGGTGATCAAGCTGTTTACTTTTTTGTTTGATAAGCGGCTGGTGTGGGTACATCGGTGGGCCAGTGTTTGGGCTTCTTTCTATCTCTGGTTACTGCCAGGTTGGAAAGTAGAAGCTGCCGGCCGTGACAAAATTGACCCGTCAGCCACGTACGTGGTGGTTTCTAACCATCAGTCGATGGTTGATATCATGCTTGGCTACCGCCTTTTTTTCCATTTCAAATGGGTGGCCAAGGCCGAATTACTGAAGGTGCCCTTCATTGGCTGGAATATGATGCTCAATCGCTATGTGTTTGTGAAGCGTGGTGACCGCAAAAGTATTCTCGACATGATGAAGGAGGCTGAAACGCATTTACGCAGTGGCAGCAGTGTCTACATTTTTCCTGAAGGAACCCGCTCGGAAACAGGTGAGGTGGGCAAGTTCAAGTCGGGGGCCTTCACGTTGGCGAAGCGCGTGGGATTGCCGGTGTTACCGATTGCCCTCTCCGGGAGTGCTTCTACGTTACCGAAGGGCCAGTACTGGTTGGAAGGTCGCCATAACATGAAAGTAGAGGCATTAGATCCAATACCTGCATCTGAGGTTGCTGCATTGTCGACCAAAGAGCTCGCGGACCGCGCGCGTAATGCAATTCTGGAAGCGATGGTGCCGGTAGTAAAGGGGTAGCTACTGAAGGGGAAGGGGCTATTGCGACATGCGGTTGAGCATGCGCTCGGCCAACTGACGATTGCGGTTGTCTTGCGTTGTACGCGCAGGTAGCGTTTGAGCTGCTTTCAGGTGGGTCATTGCTTCTTCGGGTTGACCAACAGCAATGAGAGACAAGGCGAGCTCGAAGCGCGCAATGTGAAGTGTCGGGTCAAGTTCTACAGCCCGCGAGATATACTCCACCGCATTTTCTTTTGTGCCTTTCGGAATTGAACCAAAGATCGCTTGGGCAAAGGTGCGCTCCATCCAGGTTGAACTGGCTACCTCGCGCTTGAATACACCATAAGCAACAAGTAATTCTGCGTGAGTGGAGTCGATTCGGAGTCCATCCAGGCAGTGTTGTTCAATCTCTCGGGCAAAAGCAATCTTTTTTCGTCCGCCCTGGAATAAAGCGAGGTTGCCTTTGGTTAGGGCGAGGTAAAAGTGGGTTCTTACCTGCTGCCCATTGTCAATAAGGAGTAAATCTGCATACTGTACCGCTTCGATGAATAGGCGTTCAGCATCTCCGTTTTGCTGTTCGGCATGCAGGTCGCGGCCCAGGTCGGTCGCGGTGCGTGCAAGCCGGGAGAGCACATCAAAAGAGGTAGAATCAATTGCAAAAGCCTGGCGATAGCTGGCAATGGCAAGCTTGTTGTCAAGCCGGCGATAAAAAACATCACCTTCTGCCAGCAGTGCGTTGACCTTTAGCGAATCCACACTGTGGTGCTCCGCCTGGGCCGGCACACTCATGAATAGTGCAAGGCTTGCAAAAATAACTAATAATATGCGATGCAAATAGCTGTGCATAAGCACGATATGCAGTGGTTGGGATACGCTTGCAGGAACAGATACCAATTTACGAAGCGCGTAACAAAGGAAAACGTAAAACATCTATGGTATTGATGCAACTCTGGCTCACTACTGCATCATGAACCGATAAGGTCCCATAGAATGGCTTATTTTCTGCCAATTTATCCTGTGCGATCATACAAGGTGGTTAGGGAGGGCACCTGACGGGGAATATAAAATAGATTTTGCCCGTTTGCGCAGCCTAAATAGATTAACTTATTGTTATCAACAATACGTCTGCGAAGATGTGTTGGCTAACCCGGTGAGCCAGACTGACTGCGTGTTGCCAATAGAGAAGAATCTTTAGGTCTTGCACATTGTCAGAGGTATACCCCCGCTTTTTTGTGTCTCCAGCTATTTAAATGTTTATGCGTAAGATTTCCAGGTATGCACAGCTTTTTGTTTTAGGATTGATGGTGCTGGTTGCGGGCTGTGACAGTGGCGCTAATGACGTAGAGAGCAGTATTGTTGAAGGAGTAGACCTCGACGAGGTTTTTGCGCCGGCGCAGGCCAGCGAAATTCAAGCTGTGCTCAATGATTGGAGCCAGCGTGATGTTTCAGCGCAAGGTGTGGTTGAGGTTGCTTCAGACACCATAACGTTTACGAACGGAAGCCAGAGTATTTATCGCATTGTCTCGCATCAGGTGGGGGGCAACACGCACTTTGGGGCTATTGTGGTGCCGGCTGGTGCAACACCGGGAAGCCTGCCGGTTGTCGTGTACAACCATGGCGGTGATGAGGGCGAAAACCTTGATGCAACGCTGGGATTGCTGGCATTTGGAGTAAACGAAATTGTTGATCAGTTCGTTTTTGTGGTACCAGCGTTTCGTAGCGAGTCGCTGACACTGGATGGTCAGACCTACCAGGCGGAAGGGACTGAAAGCCCGTGGGATTATGATGTTGATGATGCGCTGGCTTTGCTTAATGTAGCCCTGGAAACAACCTCGGCAATAGATTCTACGCGTATTGCCGCGCTTGGCTTTAGTCGCGGTGGCGGTGTTGCCTTGCTTATGTCAATTCGTGATCCGCGTATTGAACTGGTATCCGAATTTTTTGGCCCAACCGATTTTTTCCTGGCTGATATTCGAGATAGTTTTAGTGAGGCATTGTTAGGGAATCCGCGTGCGTTGCCTGGTTCGACGTATCTGGATGATAATTATATCCAACCGTTGCGCCGGGGCGATATTACTGTAGCTGAAGCGCGTGCTGAACTCGTTCGCCGTTCAGCGGTGCTTTTTGCAGAGCGGTTGCCCAAAGTACAGATCTTGCATGGGGATGCCGATGAGGTTGTTGATGTAGCGCACGCACTGTCGCTCGCTGAAACGTTGCAGGATATGGGCCGGGGTGACGCTGAGCTTTCCTTTATGATATTCCCTGGTGCCGGCCACAACCCGCTGGAAATGCTCGGTAGCTTTGAACTGCTCGTGGATTTTATGGCGCAACTCACACCTGGCGCCGCCTGATTTGGGTAGGCATAGACAACACGCCTGCGGTAACGCTGCTATAGTAACCGCGCGTCTTTCCCCGCTCTTTTCAGGATAGCAATCTGTTCGTCCGTCAGGTCTTCTGGGGTGTGGACTTCCACTTTTACGTACAGGTCGCCTGTCTTTTTGCTTGTTTCTACCCCCTGGCCTTTGAGGCGCAGTTTGGTGCCATGCTGTGTGCCGGGTGGAATTTTAACTTTTATCCTGTTGCCATAGGCATTGATAACATCCCGGCTGATACCCAAAATTGCTTCAAGTGGGTTGATGGTGCAGGTAATGTGCAAGTCATCGCCGCGTCGTCTGTAGTACGCATGCGGTTCTACTTCAAATGTAACGTAGAGATTACCCGTTGTTGTCGCGCCAACCTGGCCTCGGCCTTTGAGTTTGATTTTAAAGCCCGGCCGCACGCCCCGCGGGATTTTAATACGTATAATTTCGCCGTGAGGCAGGGTAAGCTCGGTGCGGCCTCCGCGGAGTGCCTGGGTAAAGTTGAGGCGTACCCGCGTCTCTACGTCAAGGCTAGATCGCCGGCTTTTGGATTTTTCGCCGGGCCTTTTGGGTTCAGGCTCTGAGCCAAATATCCTGTTGATAAACCCTGAGAACCCACCAGAATCACCCCCCATCCCGAATACATCGTCAGGTGGCGGTGTTGGTCCCCTGCGCTCTCTGCGGACATACGTGCCGTCTGGGGCACGGTAAAACTGGTCGCCATTTGCTGACTGGTAGGGTGCAAACGGATCTTTTCTGAACTGATTATATTCTTTCCTGCGTTTCGGATCGGAAAGGATGTCGTAGGCTTCCTGAATAGATTTAAAACGTTCCTCAGCATCCGGCTGATTGGGATTTCTGTCCGGATGATATTTGCGTGCCAGGGCCCGGTAGCTTTTCTTAATTTCTTCCGGGCTCGCCTTCTCGCTTATACCGAGGATTCTGTAATAATTCTTTGGCTTGGCCATCAGGGATAAACTATAGTAAAAGCCTCAACAAACGCTTACTTAATGCGTACCTTTTCGATCCGATGAGAAGCAAAAAAGTTCGCGTTTACGTCTATATCTACCTCAATTGAGATCGGCTGCATGCAGCAAAAAGAAAACCGTACGCCATATCGCCCCCAAAAAATCACGAAGCTCCTGGTTGCCAACCGTGGAGAAATTGCCGTTCGGGTGATGCGGACCTGCAAAGAGCTAGGCATTGAAACCGTAGCCGTATATAGCGAAGCAGATCGAAATGCCCTGCATGTTCAGTTGGCAGATGAAGCTTATTGCATCGGGCCGGCGCCTTCCCGGTCATCGTACCTGTTGGAAGACAAAATACTTGAGGTTGCTTTGGCAGCCCGTGCAAATGCTATTCATCCCGGATACGGGTTCTTGTCTGAAAATGCAGCCTTTTCTCTAGCGTGTAGACGAGAAAAAATCATTTTTGTTGGCCCGCCACCCGATGCTATACGCGCAATGGGGGATAAAACCACAGCGCGGGCCATGATGGAAAAGGCCGCCATTCCGATGGCGCCCGGTACCACAGAGGCGGTTGCCGACGTTGAGGAAGCTGCCCGTATTGCGGTTGATATCGGGTATCCGGTGTTAATCAAGGCTGCTGCCGGCGGTGGGGGCAAAGGGATGCGCCTGGTTGAAGACCCTGCTGATTTTACACAGGCCATGGAAATGGCACAGCGCGAAGCAGAAGCCGCATTTGGTGATGGTCGCGTTTTTCTGGAAAAGTATATTGTTCAACCCCGCCATATTGAATTCCAGGTGCTGGCAGATGAGCATGGCCATTGCATTCATTTGTTCGAACGCGATTGCTCAATCCAGCGCCGGCACCAAAAGGTCATCGAAGAAGCACCGTCCTCTATCCTGACCCGGGAAGTACGTGAGATGATGGGTCAGGCAGCCATCAATGCCGCGCTTGCTTGTGGCTACACCAATGCCGGCACGGTTGAGTTTTTGGTCGATAAAGATCTGAACTTCTATTTCATGGAAATGAATACCCGGTTACAGGTTGAACATCCTGTGACAGAAATGATCACCGGACTCGATTTGGTGGCTGAGCAACTGCGGGTTGCCGAGGGTATGCCGCTTGAGCTTGGACAAGATGATGTGCAAATGCAGGGGCACGCGATAGAATGCCGTGTATATGCGGAAGACCCGGAAAACAATTTCTTGCCCAGTCCGGGCCCACTGACGGTCCATCGTCCGCCGGCCGGCCTTGGCGTTCGGTTGGATGCCGGGGTTGAAGAAGGCGGCGAAATTCCGATCCACTACGATCCGATGATTGCCAAACTGGTTACCTATGCAGGTACGCGAGCAGAAGCGATCTGTAAAATGGCGCGTGCGCTTGATGAGTATGAGGTGGCCGGAGTAAAAACAACCATCCCGTTTTGCGCCTTCGTTATGGGGCACGAGGCCTTTTTGAAGGGAGATGTGTCGACCCATTTTGTAGGCAACTACTTCACGCCAGAAGTGCTGCAGCAATCAACTGAAAACGAGCAACTTGCAGCCGCACTGGCTGCTGCGTGGCATGTACACCAACAAAAGCCCGAAAAGCCGGCTGCTGAACAGGTGGCAATAACAAGCCCCTGGAGGCAGCGGAAAGTGCATTGATGTGAGCGCTTTAAGCTCTATCTTTTATATATCATCAATTCAAAGGAAGAATTAGAACGCGTCTGCAATGCTTCGGCAAGTTAGCATAGGGTTTTTGGTGTGCCTTGCGTTTGCGTGGAGTGGTGTTTCTCGCGCACCCGTTTTCCAAAAAGCAGAAGGTGCACAGATTTCGATTGCGCAGGATTCGCTGGCGCTCGTTGCGTTTTATGAAGAGACGCTTCCTGGTTTTTGGACGCGCGGGCGTAACTGGCTTTCTGGTCCACTTGGTACCTGGTTTGGGGTTACGGTAACAGACGGCCGCGTCACGCGGTTAGAACTGCCCAATAACAATGTTTCTGGAACCCTCACCGCTCGCCTTGGTGACCTCACTGCATTACAGGTACTGGATTTATCTGCCAATTCCATCTATGGCAAAATCCCCGCTTCATTCGACGGGCTTGCGCATCTGGAAACCTTGAACCTCTCAGGTAACTTCTTTACCGAAATGCCGGATAGCGTTGCCGGCATGGCTCAGTTACGCATATTGGATTTGGGACGGAATAATATTTATGACGACTTGCCGGCTGATCTTGCAGCCTTGTCAAGCCTCGAGGTGCTCGATTTAAACCATAATAGCTTGTCCCAAATTCCCAACTTAGATGCTTTACGGACGCTGGGGGTACTTCAGCGACTGGATTTGTCCCACAACAATCTTGCATTTGATGACATTGAGCCCCTGCTTTGGATAGCACCTGAATTCTACTATGATGGGCAGCTTTACAGAAGCACTACGGTAACCGGATTCGAAGGTGAGCCTGTGGCCTTGCAGGGCGAATTTGGAGGACAGTATAATCAGTATCAGTGGTACAGAGGCACAGAGGCGCTGATGGGTGAAACGAGTGATCGATTTGTTATTTCCGATTTTGCGCAGCCTGATGCAGATACCTACATCCTCGAAGTTACAAATAGGCGCGCGACGCGTCTGCGGTTGCGGCATTTTTTTGAAGTTAAATTTGACAGTGCGCGCCGCTTGAAGTGGCTTGATATAGGTGTATATCACCATGTATACAACTATCATGGCGCAATGGAGGAAGGGGAGGGAGGCATGGAGTATCCGGCTATCATGCGAGAATCAGGACATATCCGAACACGAGATTTTTGGATTGGTGTGAAAGACTGGACGGATGCCGCAGGGGAAACGCATCCTTATAAAGTGGTACGGAATGGGCATCGATCAAGACTGAGAAACTCGACACCACTTGTTCATAATCTGATTGGCCGGCACGAAGATACCTTTGTTGAAGTAGATGGCCAGCCTTCGTTTGATAAAGAAGCTGTCCTCGATGCTGTTGACCCAGGCATCCCGGCTGATCGCATGATTCACAATGTGTTTAATACACCTTTGGGGATTACGGTAGATCGGCGTGCTTATGCTTATGCAAACGAGCACCACGATGATTACCACATCATCTCATACCAGTATTGTAATACAGGCAATATAGATCTTGATGATGAAATAGAGCTTCCCGATCAAGAACTGGAAGGTGTTTATTTTTACAGGACGCATAGTTGGCGTGGTAACCGGCGGGCAGCCTGGGCGGGTAGTCCAGGTCAGGTTTGGGGCAAGTACGCCATGCACGATGTGGTGGGAGATGGCAATGCGTTGTATCCCGTAGATTTCACTGCCCAGTATGCCTGGAGTGGTTTTGATCCAGAATATGACGTGCCGCTTCGGGAATTTTCCAGCCTTGGTGCCCCGCTTGTTGCCCGGGTCATGCAGGACCGCACCTTCCTTGATGAGCTCTCCCTGCGTGGCGATACGCTGGGTCGGCTTGGCGACCCTGCTATGGTAGGGCGGATGACGTTGCATGCGGACAACGCTACAACGGACCGGTCTTACGATCCAGCTCTGCAGCCAGCTGAGCTTCGGTGGCTTGACAACGACTGGTTTTCTACGTGGGACAGTGGCCCGGACAGAGAGTTGTACCTCGTGCACATAATGGGTAAATACAGCTTTTCACGAGACTATCCTCATTTTGCCGACACAATAGAACCAACCGGTACCTTTTGGGAGCCTTCAAATGACCCCAGCCAAAGATCGCAGGCCGGCCATGTGTCGACAACGACCTACGGTCCTTATGCAATGCCCTTTGGAAGCTGCATTAATATAGCTGTAGCAGAGGGGGCAGGAGGCCTGAGCCACGATGCAGCGCTTGATGTAGGTCGCGCCTATGTGGCTGCCGGCGCTTCACGCGAAGCTGCTTTGATTCCGTACGATGCCAATGGAGATGGTCAAATTAACACTACCCCATTTGATTACGATAAAGTCTTTGTTGGGACCGAACTGCAGACTAAGAATCAATGGGTAATGTCGGCCCGCGATTCATTGTTTAGTACATTTTACCGTGCACGTGATCTGTACCGATCCAGCGGTGATATGATGCGCTATCCAATTGTCGAACCGCCTCGTGCACCCCTGCGGTTTTCTGTATGGGGAGCGGATGAGGGCGTTGAATTGGAATGGCAAGCAGCAACCGGGGGCGCGCCGGCAAGGGCCTGGGCGCTATATCGTACAGAGGGATGGGTAGATAATTTGTATGTCTCGGGATGTCTCGAAGACCCACGATTGTTGTGTGGCTATGAGCACATTGCAACGATGCCTGCTGCAGCCAGGTCCTACCTGGATACGCTGGTAACAGCAGGCGTGGACTACTATTATTATTTGCAGGCCATTGGAGATCCACAGCCTGTTGATGCGCTTGCCATCACGGGTACACCCAACGGACAACCCCTCCGTAGTGGACGATACTTGACGCAAACATATGATCCTGTTAGCCTTTCTTCAGCGCCGCCGCGCGTGGCTTCCCCACCAGAAACGCTAATGTTACAGCCCAATTACCCCAATCCGTTTATGGGTACAACAAGTATTCAATACGGATTACCATCAGATGGAGCAGTTGAACTGTCTGTTTATGATATGCTGGGCCGAAGGGTGGCTGTGTTGGTGGATGGCTTTCAGCCGGCAGGGCAGTATGAGGTGCAGTTTGATGCTGGCAGACTGGCCAGTGGGGTCTATGTATATCTCTTAGTTGCTGGGGATGCGCGTAAAGAGCACACCATGCTCCTGGTGCAATAACTCCGGAAAAATTGACTTAAAAACAGAACGCGCACCTCGCGGGAATTATCCAACCAATTGCCCCCCGGTAAAATGGTCAGATTATTCCTGCGCAGTGCGCGTTTTGTTTTCGTGATTCAAATATAGCTACCCATTCAAGAATGCAATAGCACCTTTGGCTTAACCGACATGCGCCAAAATGAAGTGGGGTCTGGCTGGTTTTGAATAAATGGCGCGCCGGCTGGTAGGTTTTTTTCTTGCGCCATATGAGATAGCAGCGCGCCCGTAGGGGTAATTATGCAAGATTGGTAATAAATAAAGATACTATACTTTGTGCTAGTATAGGTTTTAAAGTGATAGATATCCTGTTTTGGTGATTTGCAGGAGATGAGAAAAACGCTGTGTCACCCGGTTTCGATTGGGGCGGCACAGTCAAAAAAGCCAGCGCGTACAAGCGACAGGTCACGCGGCAAGAACTGAACTGACTCGATATAGCCAGCCCCAAAGAAGCCAAATCCATTTTCGATATTTGACAGCGAACCGGGCTCGACGAGGAAGTTGGCGTCAAACACGCCCGTCGGGGACTGCCATGCAGCATTGCCAACGTGTACATCCAGGACTACATCATCGATGCATATTAGACCGCCCAACTCATTTTCGTCAAAGTCGGACCTGATTGCCCGGAAGTCATCCCTTAAATCAAGGTCAATTCGTACCGTGTCTCGCACTACTCTGGTGCCAGTTGAATAAGACAACGTCACCGGATTATCAGCCAGTCGGATACGGTCTGAGGTAACGGTGAAGGCGTTGTAGGTGACATCGACGCGGGGCAGCGCTGGCGGTTGGCCTATGACGTTGATGCGCTGGATCAATTCTGAAACGGCATTCGGGTCAGTTGGGATGACCTCGAGTTCAACCGGGGCCGGCACTTGTATGTCGTTGCTGCGGGTTAGTTGGCCATCAGACCGTTCAACTTCGAGCCTGTACGTGTTCAGGTGCTGTACATCAAAAACAGACCAGAAAATGTGTCGGTAATCTCCATTGGGTAACTTGATGACAGAGTCGCGCAATACGTGCCGCTCGCCGCTGTCGAGTTCCAAAATGGACACTTCAGCATCCAGCGGGTTAGGGTCAACCAACTGAAGGATGTCATCAATCAGAAAAACACGCACCGCCTGTGTATCTGCCTGCGGATTGATATTGCCCCAGACCGTGTAGGGAAGCTCCGTTCCGATGAACGGGTTTACGTCGTCATCGCATCCGGTGAGAAGCAAGAGGGCCATCACCAGGACTGACAGCATACGCAGTGATCTTTCAAGCATACGGTGCATGCGATTATAGTTCTACTTTGAGTCCAACGGTGGGGATAATAGGCAACTGGTCTGTTCTGCGCAGGGTAAAAATGTCAAGCGCCAGCAGATTGCGTCTGTTGTAGACATTGATGATGCCGGCTTGCACAGTAAGGTCCAAATTCTCGAACTCAAACTTTCTATCAGCGGAGATGTCGAGGCGATGGTACGTGGGCAAGATACCTCTAAAGGGCAAATCGTAGATAACGCGTCGGTCATCGCGGACTTCAAAAATGTCTTGTACACCATCTAGTAGTACAAACCCGTCAAACCCGACGACGCGGTTGTAGGGCAGGCCGGAGCCGAAATTCCAGCGGGCGCTCAAGTCAAAACCACGAAAGGTGGTACTTGCAAGAATGTTTAGCTGGTGACGCCGGTCGTGGGGAGGGCGGAAATCGAGCCGGTCGGTGCCATACCAGAGCGGGAGCGAGGCTTGTTTGGCTGTGTACCTTACGCCGGAAAGGCCGTAGTTGAGGTAGCCGTAGAAATTCTTCCTGCGAACTTCCACCCGGAGATCCCAGCCCAATGCGCGGCCTGAAGCACGTTGCATGCGGGTCGTGAAACGGGGGAAGGAGGTCCACTCTGCAATGTATACGTTGTCGAAGTTTTTGTAGAAGGCTTCAGTACCAATCTCAATCCATGGTGCCGGGTGGAAGCGGTAGCCGACTACCGCATGAGAGGCACTGGTGATTTCGTCGGAAGGTGCGCTCACCCAGGCAGTAAAAATGTTGGTTGCATCGCGACGGTCCGTAAGGCCGATGACCTCCTGGTGGTACAATCCAAAGGCACCACTGATTTCATGTGGCCCTTTTTCCCAGACAATGCGTGCGCGCGGTTCAACAAACCGGTTGGTTCTGTTTCCGGTAAACATCATGGCAACCAAGCCAACGCGCGCCCTGAGTTGGGCATTGATGTGGACATCGGGCTCGATGTAAAGTCCGATTTTATGCCGCTTACCAATTCCTATCTGTAAATCCTGGTACAGGCCGCCAAGCTCGGTTTCGAGTGCCGGCGCACGGGTGAATATGCCGTACTTCCATTCTGTGCGGCCAATGAAATTGGTGAAGTTTACCGCGTAATTGAAGCTGTTGAAATCTGAAGAACGGACAGGGTCCTCATCGGGGCCCACTTCCGACCGCATCCGGGATACTGAAAACAGTAGTTCACCAAGGAAAGGCTTGGATCCGGAAAGGAACAGATACCGCATCCCGAAAGCCGTGTTGCTCCATCTAATTTCATCGAGCACGCGGTCTACAGACGGTTCACCAAGTTTGCCCCTGTCGTGGGTGTTGATGAAACTGAAAGAAAGCTGGGAGTTCTCTGAAATGTAGGTGTGAAACTTGGCAAACGCATCGCCAAAATTGTACGGGAGGTCTTCAGAAATATAGTTCTGTGCGCCTTGTCTTATCACAGACTGGCGGATAGATCCGAGGATGGAAGTTCGGCCAGAGAAAAGCGGCCCTTCGATGGTTGCTGCGCTCACAAAGGGCGCAATAGAAGCACTGCCCTGGTATTGTTTTTTATTGCCGTTGCGGGTATAGACGTCGATGACTGAAGAAATACGTCCGTTGAACTGGCTGCCAAAGCCGCCGGCATACACATCAGCCCGGTTGATAATATCTGCGGGAAACGCAGAATAGAAACCCAGGATGTGAAAGGGCTGGTGAACATACATGCCGTCAATCAGCGCCATGTTGTGTGAGGGCTCGCCCCCTCGAATAAACACTTGCCCACCCCGGTCACCAACGGCAACCACACCTGGCAATGTTGTAAGGTATGTGGCAAGGTCACCCGATACGTCGGGTGCTGGTACTAGTTCGATGTCTTGCGGACGTACCGATTGCAGGCCGGCTGTCACCCGCGCTGCGCCACCGGGTAACTCGGCTTCAACCATCACTTCGCCGAGTTGGGATTGCCTGGTTTGAAGCTCTACATCCATTGATGTAATGGTGCCAGAGCGCAAAAGCAGGGTATCTCTGTGAATGTCGTAGCCAATGTAGGATACCTGGAAAACGTAGCGTCCAGGTGGCACGCGAGACAGGGCATACACCCCGTCATTGTCCGTTACTGTACCATAAAATCCACCTTCCCCGTTATCGAGTACCACGTTGACGCCTTGCAGCGATTCGCCGTCCTCGGCATCCGTGACAAACCCGCGTATGGTTGCAGATTGCCCCATTGCTTGTTGGTATAGGCCGGCACAGAAGAGCAGCGTCGCCAGGAGTAATGCAGTCCGCCACATCGCGGTAGGTGCATCAGAGGAGTGGAACAGAAAAGCGCGCATGCGGCAAGTGGAAAATGGGAAGAATGGAGTAATATAGACGCTGAACTTGAAGGATACTATGGCAACAAAAATACCCTGCAACTCAGGCGTGTGACCAGTTTTCAGGGTCTGATGAATCACCGGGTGACAGGCCGAGGATATCGTTTTTCAGAGATACGCCAAGCCCGAGCACTGTTCGGTTTGCATAGGCAAAATAGCTTGCTACCTGGTTGATCTCGAGGATCATCCCGTCGTCGTAGCCGGCTTCCCGAAGCGTTTCGATCATCGCAGCTGTTATCGTGTTTGGCGCGGTGGTGAGGGTGACCACATAAGCCAGGACAACCGCTTCAGCTGGGGTAAATGCATCAGCAAATTTCTCTGCTTCCAATGCTGTGCGAATGTTTATGGCACGCGTATCATCGTTTAACAGTTTCCGTAAACCCGCAAAGTGGTGTTCCACGCAATAGGTGCAAGCATTCAAATGACTCACGAGCACCCCGATAGATTCCAGGAACCACTTGCCAAGCGCGTTGCCCTGATGGTGTAGCACATTTTTGTACAACATCATGTGTCCTTGTAGGGTGTGCGGACGCAGGCCGTGTACGAGCAGAATGTTGTCGATGTACCCATCTGGCTTTTTTACACGATCGTATAGCTTGCGGAGGGCTGGCGGTGCATCGTCATATGAAACAGTTTTTATCCAACTCATGGTTTTGCAGGTAGATAAAAGACAATTAGATAAAAGGCAGTGGCAGGGTTTCCCAGGGGCAAAGGGACGATAAAAAATCCCTCCCCCGATCAGTAATACGAGGGAGGGAAATGCTGGATAGGTTAACGTGGTTACCTTGTTACTGTTTAGAAAGATCGTTGTAGAGAATGGTGATGAACCGCTCGCTGTTGATAAAGCCGGTCCCCCAATCGTCATAGCCTTCTGTTGGGTTGGCAGCCATCACTTCTTCAAGCGTTTTGTCTTCTCTTACCATGATGATCACTTTGGCCCTGACTTTCATCAGTACGTCCCGGTATTTTTTGAGATCAGCCGGCTTAGAGAGCGGGCCGTGCCCCGGGATAATTTTGGTTTCGTCGTTGGCAAGTGAGAGGACGCGGTTGGCGCTGGAAATCATGCCGTCAACTGTGCCGCCAGAATCCAGATCGATATAAGGGAAACGGCCGGCGAAAAACGTATCGCCGAGGTGCATCACGTTGGCATTTTTGAAGTGGATAATGGCGTCTCCATCCGTATGTGCCTCTTCAACATGAAACGCGTGCACGGTCTCTCCATTGATATGAAACGTGACATCGCGCGCAAATGTGACAACAGGAAGTGCAGCGCTGGCGTCGGCATTTTCTATGGCTTCTTCGAGTTGGCGGGCATGCATCCGCTCCCGGACATTGTCGTGGGCAACGATGAGTGCGCCGGCTTTGCCGAAGTTTTCGTTGCCGCCTGTGTGGTCACCATGCCAGTGCGTATTCATAACGAACTCGACAGGTTTGTCCGTCAGTTCTGCAATTTTGGCTGTAATCTTTTCGGTAAGCGGAGCAAACTGGTCATCAATAATAAACGTGCCGTCTTCGCCGATGATAACGCCAATGTTGCCGCCGCTGCCGGTAAGCATGTAAATATTATCTGCAACCTGTGTGGCTTCGATTTCTATTGCATCGAAGTTGCGTTGCGCCATGGCAAATTGGGGGGCAACAAGGAGGCTCGCCACGCAGAGCGTCAGTGCCTTGTTAAATAGGTGTTTCATGTTCAATTCTCTTGGGGATGGGTTGAAGGCCTAATGCCAAAGCATGAAAGTGCCGACCTTCAAATTTGGTGTGCCTTCCACGTTAAAGTTAGTTAATTGTCGGTTGTGTTACACTTGATGGGCCTGGAATATGCAAGGGCGGGTGCCGGAATGGAATGGAAAAGTAAGCCGCTATGCGTTAATCAATCGCCGGCGACCAGGGTGAATCGGGTTCAAAATGTTGCCATAGCAGATGGGAGGCATCTCGGAGGAGTACAAAGCCGGCGTTGTCGGCTTCCCAGCTTTGATCTGCCTGGTTTTTGGTGATCACGGTGAATACATAGTCGCCATTGGGCGCATTAACGAGAACCACTTCAGAACGCGACTGATTCACTGCGCCCTGCTTTGAGGCGGCCTGCACGTAAGGTGGAATTTGGGAGAGCGCTTCTTCATTCCAGTAAATACGCGTAAGGGTGCGATACATGGCGTCGCTTGCTTGCGGTGACACTGCGCGTCCTTCGCGTATCATTACAAACAGTTCTGACATTTCCCGGGGCGTGGTTTGTCCCCATCCATAGGTTTCCCAGTCGCTGCGCCGGCCTTCGGTTCGTGAGTTAACACGCGTGCCTTCAAAACCCTCGTTGGCAAGCCAGTTGTTGATGGCTGTGCCCGTGCCGGCAAGGAGCTGGAGCCAGAGGCTGGCGGTGTTGTCGCTGGTGGTGATCATGAGCATGATCACTTTGCTCAACGCAATTTCTTCGCCGTCTTTGAATGATCCAAGGATATCTTCGCCGGCGTAAAGCAAAGAATCGCGGTAGACGATTTTGCCATGAAAGTCCATTTCATCCTGTTCGATCAGGTCGTACGTTTTTAGCAGGATGGGCACTTTGATCATACTTGCCGTAGGGAACAGCTCATCAGCCCGAATAGCGGCAGATTTGCCAGAGGTCAAGTGCCGTACGTAAATCCCAACATCTCCTTCGAAACCATCAATTAGCTGCTCGAGCTTTGCCTGCAATACAGGGTCTTGCGTCTCACGTTGGGCTTGTGAGTCCGCTGGCTGACAACTGCTGGATAGCAGGGTGAATAAGAGCAGGAAAAGTAGATTTTTCATGGCGGTTGGTATCGATCGCCTATTCCTGGACTTGCTTCGAAAAGTGCCGATAGAGCAGCCAGGTAAGGGTAAAGGATACGAGAAAAACAGAGCCGGGTACGACAATGCCTATGATGGAGTATTCCATTGTGTTCGCGGTTTTACCGGGTGATAGAAGGATGGATTATTGGTCTTCGCCGGCCTTTTGGTTTTGCTTCCAGCGGTAGGCTGCCAGTAGCATGCCCAGCATCGAAACAAAATAGGCGATCGACATGCCAATTACGGTTGCTAATCCCTGGTCCATGTTGGTTACCCTGGTTCAAGGTTGAAGGTTGAAGGTTACTGGCAATTGTCAAACTCCCCTCTTGAGAGGGGACAGTCCGACAAAGTCGGACAGGGTGTGTTGCTGAGATTGCAAGTAGAGGACGCTCTTGGAGGCACTCTAATGGCCCCCACGCCAGCGGGCGCTGTCTTCGAGGTCAGAGAGGTATCCTTTCTGTTTTTTCTCGTACTCCTCCGATATAGCGCGTAGCTTGGGGTCGATAATTTTGTGCATGACTACCGTTAGTACAATACCGATTGCTGTGAGGACAAATCCCTCCCACATCAAGAAGCAGGCAAGCGCTACGCCGATTGTGAGCAGCAGGTAGATGAGTGGAGAGAGGATAATTGTGAAGGTATCTTCCTTGGTCCATTCATCTGCTTCAGCGGCAGTCCATTCTTTTCTGAAAAAAGCCATGGTTCGTAAGGTTTAAATAAGTCCGCGTTTTTGTGCTTCCCGTTTTACTGGGCCCCAGAATCCGACAGGTCGCGCCTGTGCGTAATATTTGACCAGATGGTCCATCGGTTCGGGTTTGGTCAGGAACGTAACCGGGAGGTAAACGACGGCGCCAAGCACCATCAGCAACCAGAACTGCTCGTAGTCAGCAAGTTTGGGGATTACGCCGTAGTACGGTAGAATCCAGACCACCAGCCAGCTAAACAGCAGGTTTGCCATCCATGAGGAGAGGTAACCCCAGGCATTGAACCGCCACCAGATGACTTGCAGGATGTTCGGCAGCCAGATGCCGGCAGCCATAATCCATATGGCAAAAATGAGCCACGACGTAATGTCTTCCATCATCAGACCAAAGAAGAACGACCCGAGTAGCAGAATTAAGGTTGAAATACGGCCTACCCAGACCAGTTGACGCTCGCTTGCTTCCGGTTTCCAGTAATGCTGGTAGAGGTCACGTGTTGCGTACAGTGCGCCGAGGTTCAGGTGTGATGAAATGGTTGACAGGTGAATGGCCACAATTGCGGCAAAGAAAAAGCCGAGCATGCCAGCCGGCAGGTAATCGAAGCCAAGCCTGAACCAGCCCATCTCATAATCTTTGACATCGCTGATGTCGGGAAACATGACATAGAAGCCAATAATGGCAACGGCCCAAACCGAATTTCTGACGAGGCCTACGAGGGTACCCCACCAAATGCTGTAGCTGGCATCTCGCACGGTTTTGGATGACTGGATACGCTGCGCTTCCGCATACCAGTCAATGGTTGTACCCATGCCGAAGCCACCCAGTATCGCAATGAAAATCATGGTAAGCACCCAGACCAGCGGTACTTCTTCGGTGAACGCAAACGGATTGAGCCGGCCAGATTCACCCATGGCAGCAAGCTGTTCGACAATACCTGAAGGCCCGCCCGCAGTTTTGATGCCCCAAAAGGACACAATCATGATGACCAGAAAAGCAATGACCCCCTGCTGGAAGTCAGCCATGACGACACCCCAATAGCCGGCAGCCAACACGTAGACAGCACATACTGAGGAGAAAGAAATCAGTCCGATCCAGGTTTCCCAGCCAAACAGGTACTGACAGACAATCCCCATGGCGATGCCTACCCAGCCAAGAATGAACATATTCATGAACACCTGCCAGCCGGCCATCCAGCCGCGCAGCATTTCAGAACCGAGGCCGCTAAACCGCACAACATTAAATTCTGCCTGCGTGTAGGCAAGCGAGCGCCGGAAAATTCGCGTTGATACAAACGCGCTGATTGCCGCCCAGGCAGAGAAAAACGTGTACCAGATCCCTACCATCCCGTGTTTGTAAATTACGCCTGTAATCCACATGGGGGTGTCGGTGGCGGTATGGGTGGCATACACGGAGGATGCGGGAAGCCACCATGGGAGGCCGCGGCCGGCAAGGAAGAAATCGGATTGCGACCTTTTGCCGAGGCGATAAAACAAGACGCCGCTACCAATCATGAGCAGCAAAAAGAGGGCTACCCAAAACCAGTCCAGGAAGGTGAAAACAACGTTCATAGAAGTAGTACTTAGGTCTTCGTAGGTGGGTGCCTGTCCGGTGGATTGCCGCAATTTGCACTATTTTGCCAGGTGGTGTGCTTTTCGCGTACATTTCAGGCAAGTGAGATTTACAAATATTTTGAACCGAATGCAATTTCGACATCCCATATTTGATGCGCACTTCCACATCGGCGCCTATGGCAGGCAGGTGTTTGAAGGGCGGACCATTGAACCCATAGCGCCGGCGCTCGATCACGCGTCTGGTGCAGACTGTGCCGCGTATCTCGAGCGGTATGACTTGGCCGGCGGCATCATTGTGCCTACGTATCTTGAAGACCAGGCAGCAGCGTTTTCGTTTAATGCCCTCGTTGTTGAGGCCATTGAAAAATACCCGGCATTGTACGGCGGTCTTTGGGTATCACCGTTGGTATCACTTGAAGATCATCTTACCTCAGCGCTGGCTTTGTTGCCGCATCCGAAGGTGAGGGCATTAAAAATTGCATCCAATACCTGGACCGATCTGGGAATAAATCCGACGCATTGGCCGCCGGCTGTACGGCGCAATATGGAGCGCATCCTTACCCATGCAGCCGCACATAATCTGATTATCCACTTTCATACGGGCTACCTGCCGGGGGCTGACCCGGCCGACTTTGATGTATTTATGTCGCAGTATGGCAACGCGGCGCGGTATCAATTGGTGCACATGGGCGAGGCCATTGCGCCGGCGTTTCGGTTTGCACCGCTGTTTGTAGAGTGGATAAAATCCGGATACGACGTGTATACCGACACGTCAATTGTACCCGGATTCGCCCCAGAATGGGTGTTGCGGCTGCTGGATCAACATAACCTTGGATTTACACGCGTATTTTTTGCAACGGACAGTCCCTGGGGACGCTTTCCCGCTGAGTATGCAAAAGTAGCCGGGCTTGGTCTTGCTGAGGAAGCCCTCGATGGTATCCTCTATCATAACGCCATAAAGGCATACGGGCTTTAGAAGGGTTGCTCGTCCGGGTTGATAACCATGTCCGGATCCAGATTCTTAAGCGGCTTGATCACAATGCCCGCCGGCGTTGCTGCTTCATTTGGGGCATAGAATATGTGGGGGTCAACGCTCCCGGCGTTTGGGTCAAGTACATTCAGGGGCGTGCTGTTGGTTTCAAGCGTGAGGGCATAGTTGAAGTGGGGCTTATTGTCGCTGTTCTGCGTCTTCCACACAAAAACCATGTCCGGTTGATTTGTAAGATTATTCTTGACGCTCTGTTTGATGTTAGGAAATAATAGGCGAGCCGGTACCTCATTTTGTGTGGCAGGCGTTTTTATATCTGGCAATTGAGCGAGACTGGCACGCTGGTTTGTTTTCAATGTATAGCTGTCAAGGAGGATGTTATTCGTTTGTGCCTGTGCGGAAGAAAAAGAGAGAAGGCACAGGAGGGTACATACGGACAGATAGTATGGATGCTTCATGATGCATACCAGGTTGATCTTGGGTGATTCGGGAAAAGCATTGTATTAATTAGTAACGCACAACAAATCCTGATTCGTATCCTCAACTTGTATGAATCCACAAAACACCTGATAATTAGCAGGTTTATGGGGCAGTAGATATTTGTTCTTAAACGAACATTGATCTAGTTTTAGAGTACGAAAGAGGCTAAATAACTGGCGCATTCGACTTAATTGGTCACATGGCCCAGGTGGAGCAACAGAGCTAACATTCAGGTGCAGCGATTCGGCTCTCGAAGGAAATCGTTTCCGTTCGAAGATCATAATTATGCGCAACGAAATTACACTACTACTTCGGGGATTGGGGGATAAGATTGACCCCCAAATCAGTGCATTTCTTTTGCACGGACTGGAGACGGGTGCGTTTGATTATAGCATCTATACAGAAGTGTATGACGTAAAAATTGTGGTCAATCAGGGCAATGAAGATACCCTGCGCCGCCTGCTCGACAAGTTCAAACTCATCACGCGTACCGACGTCCATCGGGTAATTGAACGCTGTCTTTCGCTTGATATCGAGCCCGTGAAAGAGCTGGAAGAAGAGGAAGAACCAGAGGGCAGCCTGAGTTTCATCAAGCGGACCACACAATTCTTGAACAGACCGCCCAAGGTAGATCCTATTCATCTGGGCCCGTTTGCAAACAAGCGATTGCTCGATTACGGTCCGACAATTGACCGCATCACAGACGGCATTGCATCGAACTGCCAGGGCTTTAGCCGGCTCGAAGCGTTTATTGTGTCCTGGATGATCACAGACACGTTCCTCCACACAGCGGAGAACAAGACGCGGCTGGACAACTTCAAAAGTGCCGGCCGGGTTGAGCGCAAATGCTGGATTACCCAACGCGACGAAAAAGTCCGGCGCTCACATCAGCTTGTAGAAAGACAGGAAGTAAATCTGTACGAGCCTTTCTTAGTAGCGAATGAGAAGTTAGAGTTTCCCGGAGATCCGGAAGCCTCTTTCGAAAATATCCTGCTCTGTCGCTGCTACATGGTGCCTGTCGCCTAAACCCGGTTTTTATTCCACTGACCACATGTCCAAACCAACCAAGGAGTTACTGCCTCCGTTGCTCATTGATCGCGTTGCAAGGCGTTTCAAGCTGCTAAGTGAGCCCGTACGCCTCCAACTGCTCAGTGTGTTGCACAGGGAAAAGGAGTTGACAGTGCAAGAACTGGTTGAAGCGACTGGCCAACACCAGGCAAACGTGAGCAAACACCTCAACCTCATGGCCAAGGAAGGCATCCTGAGCCGAAATAAAGAAGGCCTGTTTGTGTATTACGCCATCAAGGATACCACCATCTCTGGCCTGTGTCTGCTCGTAAGTGGCAGGATTCGGCAGGAAATTGAACAAGAGCAACGCCGGTTGAAGGCATTGTCATAGCGCATTGGTCAGTCATTACAATCGAAGCATCAGTTTTAGTGGAATGCGATTGCTAAACCAGCTCTATAAAACTGTTTTGATGCTCTGTTTGGGGATTTTACCAGTCAGTGTGCACGCACAATCGAATCAACTCGCCGGTACTTGGAGTAATCTGTTTACACAAGAAAATGGGATCAATGGCTCTGTGAATGCCTTGGCTATCGACACGCTGGGAAATATCTATGTTGGTGGTAGCTTTGATTTTGCTGGAGGAGAGCAGGCTGACAACATTGCCGTGTGGAATGGGGCATCATGGCAAGCACTTGGCGCCGGTTTTGATGGTGTGGTATCCGCCTTGTTAATTGATTGGGAGGGTAATCTCTATGCAGGTGGCAGGTTCACTTCGTCAGGACCGGTGGTTTTGAACGGAATTGGAAGATGGGATGGCAATGAATGGAGTCCACTTGGTATTGGGTTTTCGAAGGAACGCGACACCGGTTCTGTAGTCTCTTCTGTTCGAGCACTGGGAGTTGGGCCTAACGGGGAATTGTTTGCGGGTGGAGACTTTACTCATTCTGGAGAAGTTATGTCTCCTGGCATTGCGGTATGGAAAGATGGTCTTTGGTCAGATGTTGGGGGAGGGGTTCAGGGTAGGGGGTGTTTGGACCTCACACTTGACAACGTGAATACGATACATGTGTCTGATTCTGGCTTGGTATACGTCGGTGGAGACTTTCGACAGGCTGGAAATCTTCAGGTTAATGGATTAGCGGAATGGGATGGCGCGAATTGGGGTACAGTTGGTAGCGGAGTTGGAATAAATTCTTGCGAGAATATTTACTCGATTGAGGAATATGAAAACAGTTTGTTTGTAGGAGGAGCTTTTGTTGCAATTGATAGTGTTGTGGTCAATGGCATAGCTGAATGGAACGGCTCTCAGTGGGGAAATTTGGAAGGGGGTATGTCCGGTGATATTTTTGCAGTTCAAGGTCTCTCATCAACTGATGATGGCCTCTATGTTGCTGGCCGATTTGCTCAGGCAGGCACAATCTCGGCTAACAATGTTGCCAAATGGACGTCGACTGAATGGCAGGCTTTGAGTAGTGGCATTGCCTCTCCAGGATTCCTTTACGCAATCAAAGCTGCTGGCCGCGATGTATATGTGGGTGGATTCTTGGTAGAACAAGCCGGCACTCATCCATCATTTGGGGTAGCGCGTTGGACCATTTCCAGTTCGGTACACAATGAGCCCTTGGATGAGTCTAAATACTTGAGGGGTAATTTTGAAATCTATCCGAACCCTATTTTGAGCAACGCTAATATCGAAATTGAGTTGATTGCAGATGCTCAATATAGTGTGGGTATATATGATTTGTTAGGTCGTTTAGTAGAGGTTGTACATGAGGGATATGGCGGAAAGGGGGTGAATTTGTTGAGTTGGGGAACCCGGGGAAATTTACCAGGTGGCGTTTATATCGTTCAGCTGAGAACGGAAGGAAATCGCTACCACAAAGTTGTGTCCATCTTGCCTTAATGAAAGTAGTTTTAGCTGCTGTGTTCAGCGTCGGTTTAAATCGTTTTCTTGATTTGCCGGATTTTAGAGAATCGTAAGTCTTTATAGGAAGAAAACCCTCAAATGACAAAGGGCAAGGTTTCCCTTGCCCTTACTACAGGCGTTCGAAGTCCTGTAGGGGATATATTCCATGCTACCAAACGATAGGTAATTTATCAAGTTTCCTACACCGCTATAGTGTCGTCGCATGGACAATTGCCTTAAAGGGAGTGCGCACAATCTAGCCCAGGACAAGTTGTATGATCTCCCATTTGTGATGCCTAAAATTCGTGCCATCCATCTCAATAGACGTGGCCAAACGAATAACATACCTTCGTTGATGATTTCCTCGTCTTCGTCCGGGAGTTTGTTGAACTTGGCGGCCCTGATATGGATGAAATCTTCCATCATGAGAATGCCAACATACACCATCTTGACGAAGGCTCTCGGGGATTTGCATCATTGAGTTGAGCGCAACGGAAGTGCAGATGACCCTGTAGAGGGACAAAGACACTGCGAAATTCTCGCGTTTCGTTGTCCCTTTCCTGCGGAGCCCGACACATTAAGGATAGAACGCCTGGTTCATGGAAGATCCTGCCATCCTCAGCCGATACCTTGCGACCCGCTCGAGCACTGACTTTGAGCGTCTGGTCGAGGTTCATGGTAGCATGGTCTTTGGGGCCGCCTTGCGTCATACGCGCCATCGAGCCCTGGCAGAAGAGATCACCCAGGAAGTCTTCGTCATTCTCGTCCGCAAAGCCGCCGCGATTCGGGAGCCGCACAAGCTCGGCGCCTGGTTGCATCGCACGACCCTACAGTGTGCGGCGAACGCCAATCGCCGCGAGGCCAGACGTCGACGAATCATGGATGAATACGCTAACGAACTTCCTAAGTCTACCGGCG
>JBCCIM010000100.1 GCA_039111535.1 Bacteroidota bacterium
ATCGGAGGCTACAGGGTCTCCGTCGTCCGTCACGGTTACAGTAACCGGGAACGTCATCATTTCCTGGTCAGCCGTTGGCGTCCAGGTGATCACACCGGTTGCCGGGTCGATCACCATGCCGGCATCCAGCGAAGCCTGATCAAGGCTATAGGTAAGATTGTTAGCAGGAATGTCAGGATCTGTTGCGTTGGCATCTATGGTAAGCTCAACATCAACTTCGGCCGCCTGATCAGCAATCGGATCAAGCACAGGCGGCAGGTTCACTTCATTTACTGTAATGGTGAAGGTTTGACTACTCGACTGCCCATCCTCGTCGGTTACGGTTACGGTCACGTCGTAGCTACCGGGGCCTTGCTCTTCGCTTGGTGTCCAGGTAAGCACACCGGTGTCCGGGTCGATGGTCATGCCGGCATCCAGCGAAGCCTGATCCAGCGCGTAGCCCAGCGTGCTTCCGCCGGGGCTCGTAGCCTCAATCGGCACAGACAACTCAACCAACTCATCAATGGTCTGCGGGCCCGGGTTTTCTACCTCTGGTGGCCCGGCATCCATTTCAACAAGCGTAAACTGCCAGACATCACTCCAGGGCCCCTCGCCACTGGCGTTACGGCCGCGTACACGCCAGTGAAACGTGCTATCGCCATCCGATCCGGCATCTGTTACAAACGTCAGCAGGTCAGCCACTTCGATAGATTGTGAGGCATCATTCAACACCTTCGTTTTCAAGGGAATTGGCTCTTGCCCTTCAACAGGCTCGCTGTAAAAGAGCTGCACTTCGTGCGTTGCAGCGCCCGCAGCTACCTGCCACTCAAGCGCAACCTCGGGCTCAGTAACAAGGATGGAATCCTGGTCTACAGGGCTCACCAGAACAGGAGCATCCGTCGGTGCATCCTGCGCCTGCGCAGGCATTACAAATGCAGAGGAAAACAGTAACACCAGGCCACCGATCCAACGGGTAGAAATACGCATAGGTATAAACTTTTTTATGTCCGACATGGTCATCAAATATCAATAGCGCAATTAGGGGCGCGGTGGTGGAATAAAGGTGTTGTCATCGCCACCACTTCCCGTACGGGGCCAGATGTACGCCGCAGCAACGCCGGCAGCAGCAGGGATCAGCACACAAGGCCAGCAGGTTGATTTGCGGCGCAAGGTGACGACAGGCATGGTATTCTGGTCCATTGTGTCGGTCCAGTTACTCATATCCCATACAAACTCATATTCACCGGGGCGTAAGTTCTTGCCAAGGCACTGTGTCTGGCTCGTCTCATTCCCGCGGCAGGTAACACCATCTTCCAGATCACCCACTTTTTCACCACCGGGCATTTGGTCCATATCAAAGTCGACGAAGAATTTTCGATTCCGGTCGTTTATGTCTTCGATCATGTACTTCACACGAACCATGTCGCCATCGCGGGCAATGGGGAACGCAGTAATTTTGCCGGCACCCGTTTCATTCCTGAATAACATCGGCATCAGGTTAAACACTTCCTCTGTAGTCTGCTGCGGCCTTATGTGTACAGGCCGCACTTCAGAAGGAATGTGCATTTTACATTCGGATACATTGTCGTCAGGCAGGCAGCTATCGTTGCGTACCTGCACCCTCAGGGGCTCATCGCGCGGTGTAACATCCATTTCAACATTCAGCGGCGTAGCACCAACAGATTCTCCGTTTATGAGGATATTGGAAGGCGTGGGTACTGAAGAAGCAGCCAGATTGCCACGCGGGAACGGTATGTTCAGTGTAAGCGGATTTGGGTTCGGCAACGTTATCGATTCATTGAAAAACGTCATCGGCTCAAGATCAGGATGCCGCACCTCTATTTGGACTGTGCGATCGTCAGACACAATGGCGCCATCCGGGGAAGGAACGCCATCTAACATTTCCCATGGAATTTCGATTACAGATCCATTGACGACGGGCTGTTCATTTTGCCCATTAATCAGAAAAGTTGAGCCGCGCGGAGATGGATTAACATTCAGCACAACGTTTCCATTGTGGTGCTTCATTTCTACCATCAAGTCAACCAGGTTAAGCACTTCATCCGGGGTTCTGGACGTATCAACAGGCTGATACCAAACATTTTCCAGCCGGATACGGTGGTATTGCAACGGTGCATTCATGATCTGTTCAAAAGGCGTCACGCGAGGGGGATCAATTGTTGACCAGTTTTTGCCGTTCAGCTCAGTGATCTGCACGTTGGATGGCCGGCTGTATATATTGAACGCGCCACGTCCGGCCTGTCGCCGGCTAATGACCGGCTCATTCCCATTAAACACAACATCAATGGCAAGGAAGTCTGTATCCAGGTAAGAATTGGGATTCTGGTACATCCAATGCTGCGCAACCGTAACCCGATAGACATCCTCAGCATCATTCAGTTGGTAAACATCGACCATTTCATATGTAATTTCTGTATTACCCAGTACGCTGATTACATTCTTTAATGCATTGGCGTATGCTTCGGCGGTTCTGGTCCGGTTTTGCCGGCCATATTGGGAAAGAATGATTTCTACATTCCCGTCAACAATTTTGCTGTCGTCCAATATTTCGCGCACGGCAGCATCAATGGCTGTAGCCTCCTGATGGTTGTATGCGGCCTCAAGACGACGCACAATTTGATATGCCTCAAGTGCGCGCCCATCCAGTTGCGCAGCCAACGCACTGCTGCGCACATTGCGCTCTGCCTGGGTTTCCAGCTTAACAGCACGTAGCGTAACCGCGCTGCCTACAATTTCAAACTCTAGAATTGCCTGGGGCCGCTCTTCCGTACCGGTTTGGTTTGAAACCAGATGTAATCCTCGAATCTCAAACATATTAACTTCTTCGAGTTTGGGGATCAGCAGCAAGTTGTAGGTCCCGCGTGAAGCAAGCCCTTTACGGACACAGAAGTCGCTGTAGAAATTTTCTGCTAACGCTTCTTTCATCTGCGTCGAAAGCCCGGGATGCGATGGTTGACGGTCCCGTTTATTGATGGCATCCAGCACCACATTTGTAATGCTAACCAATTCATCACGAATGGCGTCTCTTTCGGTGTTATCACCATTTGGTGCAAGCATGCGCCACATGGCAACATTTACATCGTGACTGATCGCGTCACATTGATCCTGGGCAGCGGCCTGTTTGGCGCCGGCAAAAACCAGCAGGATTGCCAGCATGCCGGCATACAGAGAGTATTTCATTGAGGATTGCATAGTCCAGTGGGGGAAAGTAGAAACAAGGCACTGCTGTGGGGTGCAGCGCATTGCACATCTATTTCAACAAAGTCATGGGGCGGGTTCGAATGACACCGGGTGTTTCAAGGCGATACAGATACATGCCGCTTGAAAGCTC
Source organism: Bacteroidota bacterium (assembly GCA_039111535.1). Classification (NCBI taxonomy): domain Bacteria; kingdom Pseudomonadati; phylum Bacteroidota; species Bacteroidota bacterium. The sequence goes on from JBCCIM010000100.1 coordinate 3,332, forward strand.
GCCGGCTTCAAAATTGATTTCATGGAAGCCGCCATCAAGCGTAGCGTCAACAAGCACTTTTACGGAGCGGCCAAGCATATCAAACACTTCTAGCCTAACCGGCGCAGCTTCAGGTAAACTGAAACGGATTGCTGTAACCGGATTGAAAGGGTTGGGATAATTTGGTAGCAATGACGGCTTGGTATCCGGTAAGTCGGCACGGCCGGCGGCAGCGTTTACAATGCTGAAGTTGAGCGTAAGCGGTCCATACGTATCACCAACACCGCCATTGAGGCTGAACGGGATACCACTCAACACCATGTCGCCGTTTTGAGCCGAAGCCCATACGTTGTAATCCAGGAGCGGGTCATCGTCATCAAGGTCTGTATTGGTAGGATCACCAAAGACAGCGTAGGGCCGGAAGCTTTCCACGCGATTCTGAATGATGCCGTTGGGCCCTTGCAGGTTCAGCAGCGTACTCTCGATTACAGGCGGGGTGAAGTCTACCGTGTTTGCCCGGATATTGATGTTTGAAGTGCCAATTGCATTGAAGTCGATAACGGCTCCTTCAGCAATCGGATCAAAGCCGGCAATAGGCTGCTCGGAATCAGCATTAATGAGCGAATAGCTACCAATACGTGGGCCGATGACGGTGAAATTCAGGAGGAACGGATCTGACGCTGCGCCAGCAATCTGCGCAATCCCACTGAGGGCATAGGCCCCCACAGGAAGTACTGCGTCAGCAAAGTCGCCGGCGTTGTCATCGCCATAGACAGAGTAATCAGCTGCATCATCAACCGCATTGATTACGTCGGTGCCGCCCGTCAGCAGGGCAATGGCAAGATCAGAGGTAACTTGCTCTATTTCACCATTAGGGTCATTTACATTGGCGCGCAGATTGAGTCGGTTGATGTCAAAACCAAGGTCAAAGAGTGCAACCAGGTCGATTACAGCGCCTTCTGCTATAGGATCGAAGCCGGCTATCGGTTCGTCGGCGACAGCATCAATGAGTGAGTAACTCACAATACCAGTTGGTCCAGCAGGGTCTGACACGATAGTAAACGTTACTTCCTGGGGATCAGCAGATACGCCGGCGCCTTCATCTTCACTAAATGGCGTAGCAATCAGGGTATAAGTCCCATCAGCCAGATCGCCGGCTGTGTAGTCACCGTCAGTGTCGCCAAACAGGGCCTAAGGAAGTTCACTGTCCGTAAACTCGGTTGATTCACCCGTGTCGTCATTTATGAGGGTAAAAACGATGCTCTCGGCACAAGCATCTGTATTAAACTGCACATTGAAGTTTGGCCGCTCCCCCAAGTCATCCAGGTTGAGGCTGGTGCCATTGGTGAGTGGCCCGATGGGGGTGTCGGTTAATGCGTTGATTGCGGTAAAGCTTTCAGCAGCAACATACTCCAGCACCGTAAACACATCGTCGTTGCCTTCCACAGTAAGAGCGAGTGCATTCGATGGTGTACCACGGAAACGATCTACCACGATAACAAACTCGTTGGCGTCAGCGCCGGCGCGGGTGTGCACAATGGCGGCCACTTCTATGAGGTCGCCAACAGGAGTAGAAGCATTTTGCGTGTCCGTCCCATTCGATCCGTCGAAATCTGCTTCGGGATCAAGATCGCCGACCGGAAAACCCTGAAGATCAAAAAGGTAGAGATCATAGTCTGCCGGGGTATCCCAGGAAAGGGTAACCGCAAGCGACTCGTCGGGATCGAGTGACGCATTCAGGTAATAATCGGACGGCACGGCACTACTGCCGAAATAGGCGCGACAGAAATCATGCGTATCTTCGGGAAAAGAAAAATCGTCCCCGGCCTGCGTATCAAAATATGGGTTGGCATACGAAGTGACAGCTGCAAAAGTCTGCAACCGTTGCTGCAGTCCCTGGAGTGCTTGCTGCTGTGCCGGCGATTTGCCGCTTGCAATGCCTTTGTTCTCACGAAAACGTGCAATGGTATCGGCCATGCGCGCCTGTGCTTCTACGGAAATGCGGGTAGGCTGCATCACATCGCGTACTTGGCTAGTCCGGGATTGAGCCTGCACAAGCTGGGTGGAAGAAGCAAAGAGAAGAACAAGCAGCCAAATACAGGCATGGTTCAATCCTCGTTTGCTGTAGTAGCTCACGGCAATCATTGATTGTCAGGTAGTTGTGTAATAGGACGACGAACAGTTATAAACATCCGTAGGGCCTGGACGAGCTGTACACAGACGAGCTTTCCAAACCCCCTCGGTGTGGGGAACGCATTTTTGATGGATAAAAAACCTATCCAAAACAACAAGTGGACGTACAGCCAATTTTTATCAGGCAATTCGCAGCTTTTGAATGGGCTCTCTAGACAAGCTACAGTAAAACGCCGGACAATGGCTCATTGGACCAAATTACAGCAGAGCGAAAACACAAAAGTTCAGGGTCGAGATCAAATAACTTCGGAAGGAAATGCATAGGTGTGGCATTCCGAACTTTGTGTGGGCGGTATAATATAGTTACCGTAGATATTGCGGGCAACTATTTGAACAACAAATGAAAAACAAGGGTTAGTTTATTGATTTACAAGCACTTAAAGAAAAGCTTTTTCCTAGATATTGCCGCAGTAATTCTTCCACCTCGCGTGCTCTTTTTTGCTTAACCAATTCAAACAGCGGTCCATCAACAAGTTCATACCATGTCTTGCGACGCTCATCAAATTCGGGAAATGTTTTCGACATATAGGGGCGCAGCGCTTTCATGAGATGCAGAAAGTCGGCATACTCCGGACCAAACTCTTTTTCAAACCGCTCGCGTAAGCGTACCGACAACACTGGCGCACATCCGCTTGTCGAGATGGCTATCACAAGCGGCCCCTGCCTGATCACCGAGCCAGATACAAAATTACAATTGGGCACGTCGTCCATTGCGTTGAACAACACATTTTCAGCCTCGGCCTCCAAACCGATTGCATGATTGAGTCGTACGTTGGGTTCACTCGCAATAGCCAGGTACGCGTGCTTCAAGTCACCGGGTCGATAGGACCGCGCACGCCAGGCAATCTCGCCGGCATCGAATAGCTGCTGCAACGTATCGGTCAGTGCTGGGTGAATTACCGTTACCGAAGCACTGTAAGAAAGGAGGCTTTTGACTTTGCGCTCCGCTTCATGATCTGCACCAAACACAAGGCATGGCCGGTTGGCAAGATCGTTCAGAAATATGGGAAATGGATTCATTGCGACACTTGCTGGACGTGGATACCGCATTCTACCTTCTCCCGGCCGCCCCAACGCCCGGCGCGTTCATCCTGGCCGGGCATTACCGGCTGTGTACATGGCATACAACCAATGCTCGGATATCCTTTTTCGTGCAACGCATTGTACGGCAGGTCATTCATGCGGATGTAGGTCCACACATCTTCAGACGTCCAATACGCGAGTGGGTTGAGCTTTAGCAGTTGGTTTGCATTGTCCCATTCCACCAGTTGGGTAGCTGCACGGGTTATGGCCTGATCACGCCGTACACCTGTCACCCACGCGCTTTTGTCTGCCAGGAAGTTGCGAAGTGGCATCACCTTCCGGATGAAGCAACACGTGTTTGGCGCACGCTCCCAAAGGTCTGCAGCGTACCGCTCACTTTGTTCGGCAACAGACATGCCGGCGTGCACCCGAGTGAAATTGATGCACAGGGTTTGCTCAAGCTTTTCCTTCAACGCGTACGTTTCCGGAAAAAGTAAATCCGTTTCAAGGTAAAAGACCCTGGGGGCGGCTTCAAGCTGAGAAAGTATGTGCATCATAACGATGCCGGATGTGCCAAACCCTGTTGCCATCACCATTTTGTCTCCATAGAGGGCGTGCCCCCATTCAAAGATGGCCCTAGGCGAAGCATACTGCAGCTCCCGATTGGCTGCCTCCAACATGGATCGATTCCAGGTATACGCATTCATACTTAACTACCCTGCAAAGCAGGTACGGATTGTTATCAGGCTGAAACGGCGTAAATGTGTTCAGTAAAAACTGGTGGGTTTTCCGAAGCTGTTTGATTCGGATGAAACCAGGCAATTTCATCATGCAAGGTAACCACTTCACCGACGACTACAATAGCCGGTGTAGGCAATGCACTTGCGCGAACTGCAATATCAGCGAGGTTGCCCGTCACGGTCTGTTGCGCAGCAGTACTCCCCTGGCTTATTACAGCAGCCGGCGTAGATGCAGGTTTACCATACGCCATGAGCTTTTCAGCGATAGCAGGCAACTTGCCCAGGCCCATTAAAACCACCAGCGTGTCAGCACTCACGTACGTTGACCAGTCAATATCTGAAGCATGTAGCGCAGTGTGGCCTGTTACTACCGTGAACGATTGCGCAAGGCCGCGGTGGGTCACCGGAATACCTGCATGTGCCGGCACTGATGTGGCGCTGGAAATACCAGGCACAACCGTAAACGGCACCGCTGCCGTACGCAGCGCCTGGGCTTCCTCTCCCCCTCGGCCATATACAAACGGGTCTCCGCCTTTCAGCCGAACCACCGTTCTATATTTTTTTGCCAGATTTACCAACAGGGCATTGATGGCATCCTGTGGCATTGATTTATGTGATGCCGCTTTGCCCACGTATATTTTTTCTGCACGCGCAGGCGTTTCTTCGACCAATGCTGGATGTACAAGCCGGTCATATACCAACGCATCTGCCTGCTGCAGCAGACGCGCACCTTTTACAGAAATCAGGTCGGGGTCTCCCGGACCAGCACCTACAAGATGCACCACTCCAATTGCGCGGGCACTGCTGCGGCTTTGCGGGCCGCTATGGGTTTTTTGCAGTTGTAACATGGACCTACGCTGACAGGGCTGGTGAAAAAGCAGTGTGCAATATGGCACTTGTTTCCAGGTGGTTTACAACCGATGCAAGCGATCCAACCCCATCATGCTGTATTACAAAGCGTAGCGGCCGGCGTGGGTCGTCGGGCACAGCAATTATTGTAAAGCTTCCTGGATACACTGCGTCGGCAACAACAGCCAGCGCTTCTTCCAGTTCAGCTGATGTTGCCGGGTAATGCAATTTATCGAGCAACTCCACCTCTATCCGCGTTGCATCAAATACAACCGGGGGATCGAGTTCAGGCGCTTCAGCCAGCAACAAAGCTGCACGGGTAGCTTGTAGTATAACTTGCGCTACGGCCCCAACCAACGACTGTGGCATTGCGCGCTTCCGAATATAGCGGATACCGGTGACACCATCACCTTCATCTAGCACATAATCTGCTTCAAGCGCAACCAGCATAAGCGCCGGCCCATGTAATACATGGCTGTAATCAACGACGTCAATCAGCACCTCATCTACTGCCTGCTTGCTGATCCAGCCATGGAATACCGGCACCAGCGATGCCGCTTGTAGTCTGGCTGAAGCATCAACGCATAGTTTGGCGCTCAGCCGTTTCGGTACGGGTAATAAAGCTGACATATCATTTATTGTTTTTTGGCAGCGCCGGCGGCAAGGTGGCGGTGCGTGGTGGAAAGGCGGGTGGCAACTTTGCCGCAGATGGCACTTTGCCGCTTACTTTTGCAACCTGTGTTTGCACCGCTGTATTGATGCGCATGTCACATGCGTGGGCTGCTTCAATAAAGAGTTGCGCCTCCTCAATCGTTTGCCGGGCGACTTCTATGGTTGGCGTTACGTGCGCCCGCTTGTGGCGATTGAACAGATAGCGGGCAAATTTCCCTTTCGCAAATGTGTCAAAAAACAGCTCTGTATCGTAAAATTGTGTTTTGAAGCGCGATACGATTTCTGCTGCCTCGGTCCCAACATCAGGGTCTTTGGTTCGGAGGAGTGCGCGTGCTGCCAGCAACATAGCCTTGTACGCTTTGTCATCTGCCGGTGCAAACTGTCCCTCATCGAGTGCAACCTGCGCATCAAACACCTCTGATTCTGCTTTCGAAATTTCGATAGAGAACAGAGATACCACCTCACCGGCACACTCTCCAATACCAAGATCGCTCAACGTAAACACGCGCGGATCTCCCCAATCTGAGAAAAATTCCGGCTGGGTCTCAAAGACGGGTGTGATCATAAAAGGGCGGATAATCTCCCGAACTTCTTTTTTACCCAGCCGGATTACCCAGTCCTGAAAAGATTCTTCCACTTGCTTACCCGCAACAAAAGTATGGGTAATAGCCTCCAATACGTCGGGGACCAACCGGGAGGGCACTGCCCCCATGGCCAGCCCAAAACTGCCGGCGTTTTCCTTCCACTTGCCCCCAAGCACCACCTGAAAATGAGGCACTTTGTAATTCCCAACTTTCCGGCTATTGCCGTAAAAACCAATATCTGCTACATGGTGCTGGCCACAGGAGTTAAAACATCCGCTAATTTTGATGCGCAGTTGCTTCACTTCCTCGGGTAGCGTTTCAAACTTTTCCTCGAGGTCTTTGATCAGGGTGCCGGCAAGCCCCCTAGAGGCTGCAATGCCTAACTTGCACGTATCAGTGCCGGGGCAAGAGGTGATATCTACAATGCTTTCAGCTCCGGCTTTTGCTAACCCGATTTCGGCCAAGACTTCGTAAAGTTTGGGCAAGTCAGCTTCACTCACCCAACGGAGCACCATGTTTTGCTCAACGGTTAGTCGTAAATGCTCCCCCACATAGGCCCTTGCAATATCAGCGAGCCGCACTGCCTGCACGGTTGTGAGATCCCCCAGGGGGAGTCGCAGTGTGACCGTAACGTAGCCGGCCTGGCGTTGGGTATATACGTTTGTATTTAACCAGGCATCAAACCCGGCTGGGCGCGCCGCGCCATTGAGTGGTACAGACACCTTGAACGGTGCTTCCTCATACGCCGCCGCTTCTGCTGTAATTGAATCCCAGTGCTGATCATACGGCAGCTTGGCCCGTTCTTCATTTACAAGGTCTCGGAATGCCTCAATCCCCATTTTGGCTACGAGGAATTTGATTCGGGCGCGATTGCGGTTTTTCTTCTCTCCAAGGCGGGCAAAAATTCGGGCAATAGCCTGGGTCCGTGGCAAGATTTCGTTGGCTGGCACAAAGTCATCCAGCACTTTGGCCTGATGAGGCACTGCTCCCAATCCACCCCCAACAACCACTTTGAAGCCGTTAATTGTTGCGCCATCAACTTGCTGTTGTTTCGCAATAAAGCCGAGGTCGTGCATCATCACGAGGCCACAGGCTTCTTGCTCACAGCCGGAAAAAGCAACTTTGAGTTTGCGCCCAAAATCCTGTGCATCGTCATGGCCCAGCAAAAACGCTGTCAGCGATTCTGCATAAGGCGAAATATCAAATTTCTCGGACCGGCACACGCCAGCGAGGTGACAGCCGGTAACGTTCCGGGTCACGTTACCGCACGCCTCTTTGGTGGTGATCCCTACACTCGCCAGCCGGCGCATCATATCCGGCGTATCTTCGATGTGAACATAATGCAGTTGAATGTCCTGGCGGGTCGTCACATGCAGGATGCCATCGCTGTATTCGTCAGCCAGGTCCGCCAATACTTCCAGTTGGGCAGGATTGAGCCGGCCAAACGGAATTTTGATGCGCTGCATGCCAGGTGCATGCCAGGCTGTACCCGGCCCTTTTACCGCCTCACCAAATGAAATTTCACGATCCTGTTGCCCATCGTGGCGCCGGCCGTTGTCGTACCGTTGGCCGTATACCCCCTGGCGAAGGCGGGTTTCCGCAAACACTTTCTCGTCCAGTTTACCTTGCTGCATGAGCGCCATTTGGCCCTCGAAAATATCAATCTCATGGGCAAGATCAGGCGGCATTGTATCGGCCACCTTCGCCTTCCAGGTAAGCTGTTTCATGTTGTCCAACTGCTTTAATTATTGAAACAGAAAAATGACCTTAAGCAAAACGCCCAGGCACTTCAGTGTGCATGGGCGCATTACCTGTAAATCTCTACTAAAACTGCATACTCAGGTAACACGCAAAGCCAAAAATCTACACATACAACAACCTGCTCCGGGCATCGCGTTGTATGAATTCATGCTGGTATGTTTGATGGTGAGCTTCAATTCTTCAGATGTTGATGTCGTTAGCAGACCAGACAGAAATTTGCCTGGTTCAAATATGAGACGAGGGATGAGTAAGTACAATGTTGAGCCCAAACCGGTAGCGCTTTCATTTTTAAAAAAAACACCATTTCACACCATCTTTACAGTTAATTGTAATGACAAGTTTTGACAAGACATGTGGCTTTCTACTGCTTATCACAAGCCATTACACAACACTCATCAATCCACATAAATATTTATTTTAAAAGGATTTATACGGAAATAATTTCGCCCGATGCCGAATTGAAGTGCTCTAGCGAGTCTTTTGGAATTCTTTTTAATGTCCAGTGAACGGACTACAAGAAAACTTTGCTTTTTTTGAACCGATTGTGGTTATCCGCTTTTGTTGATGTACTCCATTCACGAACGCACAATTGCAGGACGACCTGCACAGGTTATGAATCGCTCTGCCACCTACTGGCATCTCAAAACTTCACGCCTGGCGATCGCTAGCACAGAAATATTGGGCAGATTTGTTCTCTCCCAGGGAATCCAGGCAGGTGTTATCACGTCTGGTAGGTTAAGGGGTTTAGAATGTGGTATTCTCCCCTGCCTACAGACGCTATAATGCAGTGCCTCTCGGGCTTTGTTCTTGGACTGCAGGCAGGAAAGTAATCAGCTCCTGGCAACACCACGCCGGCTTCTTTCAACTGTGCCTACTCATTTACATTTTTAACTATGAAAAACTATCCTTCTTCGCCGTACTTGTTTGTTTGCTTCAGCGCAGTACTGCTGCTCTTCACCGCGTGTGACTCATCGGATCCTGACGCTGATCAGCAAGATGATCCCCCCATGCCGCTTGTGATCGATCCGACGTTGTCGAGCATCCAGACCAACATTTTCACGACGACCTGCGCCACATCTCAATGCCATGACAGCAGCAACCCGGCGCGCAATCTCGACCTGTCAGCTGGCCAGACGTTTGGCGAAACAGTAAACGTTGCAAGTATAGATTTACCCGACCTATTGCTGATTGCACCCGGCAAACCAGACAGCAGTTACCTCGTTTGGAAAATTGAAGGCAATGCTAACATTGAAGGACAACGCATGCCGCGAGGGACCGGGGCTTCGCCTCTATCTACAACAAACATTAACGTCATCAGAACCTGGATTACTGATGGGGCACTGGATAACTGAATACGCTCCGGTTACCTTATCATTCGAAATGCGTTAACCTGACCGATTGCTTACTTCAACATCATGTTACAAATGACAGCTTGTAAACACTTTTGTATTTCTCCTTTTCGCGCCATGTTGGCCTTTACCCTGACAATCCTGTTATTTGCCGGCTGTCAGCGCGAAGTGCTCGACAACTCAACGCTTGTAGATGTGCAAGAGGTCAGTTACAGTGCTGAGGTCCAGCCTATTTTCACCAGCAGTTGCGGCGGCAGTGGATGCCACCTCGGCAACGACCAAACGAGTGGTGTTAATCTGTCAACGTACCAGCAAGTCATCAGCAGTGTAGGCGAAGGATACAACGGTCCGATTGTTATTGCAGGAGATGGCGCCAACAGTCCGCTTGTGGATAAACTTGGGAGCCGGCCGCGCCTTGGCTCTCGTATGCCCGACGGCCGCGCAGCTTTGTCTACAACCCAAATTGCACTGATCCGCACATGGATCGACGAAGGTGCACAGGACAACTAGTCAAAAACTCGCAGACCTCTCATATTAGACCCCGTTCGCCCCTTTCTGATTTCTCAATAATCAACGCATAACGAAGATACAATCATGCAATATCAGGCAACGCGTTTCTCTTTTTTATTGCTTGCTTTCCTGTTTTTGTTCTCCTCAACGACCAATGCACAGGTTTACAATACTGAAAAAGGTACAGCTGAATTTACGTCCAGCGTACCGCTTCACACGTTCACGGGCACATCCGATAAACTGATCGGACAAATCAATCTTGCAGAAAGCACCATTGACTTTTATGTAGACGTCAACTCGCTGAAGACAGGCAACAAAAAGCGAGACAAAGACATGCGTATCACACTCGAGTCCAAAGAATTTCCTTTTGCAGAGTTCTTTGGTAAACTGACCTCCCCCTTTGACCCGGCGAAAACCGAAAAACAGCCTGTGGTTGTGAAAGGCAAGTTCACCATCCATGGTGTGAGCCAGGAAGTTGAAGTTGAAGGCACCTTGCAATCTACGCCCAAAGGACTGCACGTTGAAGCCAACTGGAATTTAAACCTCAAGGATTATAACATTGTACCGCCAAGCCTGCTAATCGTTAAGGTAGACGAAGTGCAAAAAATCCGTATTGATGCCCTGCTTGCGCCGGCGAAGTAATTTTTCAACCCTATTCCAAACAGACACCCATGATCTCCAGGCTTACATCCCGTATTGGAATTTTCCTTCTCCTTTTTGCCGCTTGTGCATCCAGCGCCTATGCCCAGATGCCAAGGGAACGGGCAAACCAGGACGGACCTGTTGACGAAGTTTTCTGGGCCCCCAGCCTGATCCTGACCAGCAACGTGACCAACCTGGATAAGAACAACCTGGACTTCACCATCAAGCATGCCTTTGGGATTGCCACAAATGGTGCAGATGACCTCTTCGGACTGGATGCTGCGGCAAACATCCGATTTGGTCTTGATTATGGCATCACGGATCGATTCTCTGTTGGATTTGGACGTTCGCGCTTCGACAAGCTTTATGATTTCAGAACCAAAGTTAATGTGTTACGGCAAACACAAGACGACCGGGTCCCTGTTGAGCTCGCCCTGATGGGTAATGCCGGCATTATGACCCTCAAAAATGGCTTCGATTTCAACGACCGCCTGAGCTATGCCACCTCACTCATGATCGCCCGAAAATTCAGCGACCGGATGAGCCTGCAAATCGCTCCGATTTTTACCCACTTCAACCTGGTTACCATCGAGCGTGACGCCGAAGAAAACATCGTTCGGGAAATGCACGAACACCTTGCAGTTGCCTTCGGTGGACAGTTTGGGCTAACCGAACGAATGGCCCTTATCGTTGAGTATATCCCCGTTTTCAGCGACCGTTCAGACGGTACACAAGACGCCCTTTCGATAGGACTAGATATTGAAACGGGCGGCCACGTCTTTCAGCTCTTTTTCACTACCTCGCAGGGTATGACCGAACAGCATGTGATTGCCCGCAACGTGGACCAGTTCTTTGATGGCGACTTCCGTTTTGGATTCAACGTCCATCGGGTATTTTCTTTCTAGTCGTCTTCAGCCGGCGCATCAATAACATGCGTGATGAGGTAGGCTACCTCATCAGCTTTTTGCTTGTTAAAACGCTGGGTGATTTGCTTAAACATGAACATGTCTACAATCGTCCCGATACCACAAAAACCAAGCGTAAACAGGTAAACCAATCCCAGGAATACTTGTCCTAACACAAATCGGTGGATGCCGGCAAATCCTAGAAAGCCGGCAAGGTCAGTAAACAAGATCAGTTCAGGATCCTTGCGTCGCTCGCGGTAGACATTGGCAAAATGTTCTGCCTGCTCTTCCGTCATGTCTTTCATGAGCTGGGCTACGTACAATTGCTCATCACCCTCCAGCTCGGGTGTATATTTGATTACTTTTGCCATAGTAAATGGCCGGCACCATTATTCTGAAACTACCGGCTTTCATAAATCACTTTAGTGGAACGTCCTATCAGTGCCAACACAACTGGAATTGCCAGGGGATGTGCAGCAAAAGAAGCAGCAAATTCACCACGAAACAAGTAGGCTACAGCATGGCCCAACCCGCAACCCGGACATGCGTGCATGCCCAGCCATTCAACCAACCCAACCGTCTCAAACAGGCACAGCGTCCATGTCCGTAACACCGTTGGGTCTGGTAAAGCGATCAGTACCAATCCACCCAACCAAACAAATGCCTCGAGGGGCACGCGTCCGGAACGGAGTAGTCGGTTTATGTTCGCCAATTTATGCATATAAATCCTGCTTCGATTTCCCTATTTTAGGGGCTTCGCAGCCAGTTGTGTGAACTATCTGAATTAGATGAGACGTAATTTCCTGTTAATAGTTGTCCTCCTGTTTTTCACGCAGGGACACACTGTCTTCGGACAGTCCAATACAAACAACAAGCCCAACCTGACAGTAGCCAGGATTATGCAAGATCCTGCGACATGGATCGGCGCATGGCCGCAAAACGCATACTGGACAGAAATGGGGGATGCGTTGTATTTCAACTGGAACCCCGGTGGTCAATTCCCTTCAGATTCATTGTTTCGGGTTGATCCACAGACACTGGAAGCTGTGCAAGTATCGCCGGCCGAGCGCCGGCAGCTACCCCCGCGTTTTTCTGGCTGGCGGCATGGCAAACACATCTACGATGCCGGCTTCACACACAGGGTGTACAGCCAGGGAGGCGACCTGTTTATCTATAACAGAGACAACCAGCAGATTTCGCGGCTGACACAAACACTCGAATCAGAATCGAATCCCCGCTTTTCTGCTGAAGGCAACGCTGTAATTTTCCAAAAAGGCACCAACCTGTTCAAGCTCACGCCAAGTTCGGGTCTTGTTGTCCAGTTAACTGATTTGGTTGCAGGACAGGCCGCAAAAGAATCTGACCCAACCCCAAAAGAGGCGTTTCTTGATGCGCAGCAAACTTATCTTTTTGATCATATAAAAGAAGAAGAGCGGGAGCAGGAAGAACGGTCGGAAGCCCGTGAAAAGGAAGCACAGGCAGAAGCAAAACCACCACGTTTCCATACCGGTAAGAAACGGGTGCGCAACCTGACAATTGACCCAACCGAGCGGTTTGTAGCATTCACCCTTTCGTCGTCACCTCCTCGGCAAGAACGCACGCTGGTGCAAGATTATGTCACCGAATCCGGATACGCAGAAGACCTGAACGCGCGCCCTAAAGTAGGAGGCACGTTTGGCACAACAACCCTCTACGTACAAGACCTGTATCAAGACACCACATATGCCATCGACCTGCACCAATTACCCGGTAGTTACGACCTTCCGGATTACAAACAAGAGGCAGGTGCGCAACCAGACTCCATCACCGACAGGCGCGCCTTGATCCCCACCTATGTCGACTGGCACCCTGCATCTCCCCAGGCTGTCATCCAGGTGCGTGCACGTGACAACAAAGACCGATGGCTGGCTTCTTTAGACCCTGCCACCGGTACCCTAAACCTACTCGACCGTCAGCGCGACGAGGCCTGGATTGCTGGCCCGGGAATCTCCCGTTACCAGTTTGGCTTTGCAGAAGGATGGTTACCCGACAACCAGCACTACTTCTTTCAGAGCGAGAAAACAGGATACAGCCACCTTTATATGTTCGACACAAAATCAGGCAAGACCAAAGCGCTAACCAGTGGCCCGTTTGAAATATTCAGTCCAATGCTGTCGCAGGATGGCGCTCGGTGGTTTTTTACCAGCAGCGAAGGATCACCACATGAACGCCATTTTTACTCGATGCCATTGATGGGGGGAGAACGCACCCGTTTGACCCAAATGCCAGGCAATAACCAGGTACGGCTCGCGCCAGATGAAACGACGCTTGGCATGGTATATTCTTACAGTAATCGCCCGCCTGAAATCTACATCCAGCCGGCAGGCCAAAACATGCAGCAAGTGACCGCTTCCCCATCGGAAGCCTGGCAGACGTATCCCTGGCGCGACCCTGAAATTGTTCAGTTTGAGGCATCGGATGGGGTCAAGGTGCCGGCACGCCTATACGCACCTGAAAACCCAAACGGAGCTGCTGTACTATTTGTACACGGCGCCGGCTATTTGCAGAACGTACACCGCTGGTGGAGCTCATATTATCGTGAGTACATGTTTCACAACCTGCTGACCGACCTCGGGTACACCGTACTTGACGTAGATTACCGCGCATCAGCCGGATATGGCCGCGACTGGCGGACAGCAATCTACCGGCATATGGGTGGGAGAGATTTGCAAGACTTTGTAGACGCTTCCCGGTACATCAACAAAACAAAAAACATTGACCCCGAGCGTGTATTTATTTACGGGGGATCGTACGGGGGATTCATCACGCTGATGGCGTTGTTTACCGAACCCGAGCACTTCGGTGGCGGCGCGGCACTGCGGTCGGTCACCGACTGGGCGCACTACAACCACGGCTATACGTCAAACATCCTCAATACGCCGGCGGAAGATTCGCTTGCTTATGCCCGGTCCTCACCAATCTACTTCGCAGAAGGTCTTGAAGACCCCCTCCTCATAGCCCACGGCATGGTCGATACAAATGTCCATTTCCAGGATGTGGTTCGGCTTGCCCAGCGGCTGATAGAGCTTGGCAAAGAAGACTGGGAAATGGCGGTGTATCCAATAGAGGGGCACGGATTCCAGACGCCCACGAGTTGGACCGACGAATACCGCCGTATTCTCGAACTGATTGAAGCGTCTGTTGGCCCCAACAGTACTGAGGCCTCAGCTGAAGAGCCATAAAACAGAATGCAGTGAAATAAAAAGGCGCCGCGTCTCTTGATAGACGCGGCGCCTTTTTGTCTTACGACAAATGTTGCTGCAGTATAGGTTACTGCTGTGTAGAGTTACTGCTGTGGCAAGAATTCTACGCCATCGCCACCAAAGTCACGAATCATCTCACCAGCATCGTCGCGTTTGAGAACGCCGCCTCTTTGCAGTACAACGCGCTCAGCAGCGCCGTTCGGGCCAGTTACGCGGATGGTAATGGCCTCAAGTTCAGGCGGAATCAGATCACCATTCTGGTCTGTCTGCTCGCCCTGCTGGTAGCCAAAGGTGAAACGTGTTCTACCAAAGGTTTGTGTTGGCGATCCGTTGTTGTGGTCGCCGAACAGCATATCGGGCAGCGTGGTGTTGGTGTTACCAAACGCTTCCACGTTGGTACCGTTGGCCGTAACAATAATGTTGGTGCCGGCGCCAAGCGGATTCTGGTTCTGGTCGTATACGTGGAATTCGTACGCGTTGCCCAGTAGAATTGGCCCCTGCCCCGATGGCACAACAATGTTGCTTGAGCCAGAGAATAACACCAGCACATCATCGGTAATTTCATTCTGATTGCGGTCCGCAGTGCTGCCGGTCACAATGGTATAGCCATTGCCAAACTCTGGATGCACAGGTTGTGGCGGACCAGAGATCTGTTGAACGGGTGCGGTACCAATTGCGCTGGTCTGGCTTGAGCCACCAATGATGCCGGCTGAAGTTGTAAAGTAAACCGACGTACCGACGCGTACCGGATTACCAAACTGGTCACCCACAAATGCGGTGATGGTATTTTCCGTACCCCAAAAATCCCATGCGCGAGGCACATTCAGCCGCGCAGTTGCGATGCCAAAGTTGTTAGCACTTGGCAAACCACCGTGAATCGTGAGCGGTACGGGCAGCGAGCGGATTGTGCGGCCATCTACGGTCGCTGAAGCTACAATCTGTACAACGCCGGCAACAAGGCCACTGGAGATGTTTGTACGAACTTCGCCATTTTCGTTGGTTTGCGCAGACTCAGGCGAGATAAACGCATCTCCACCCGGGTTAACCCCGAAACTGAAATTCACTGTAATCTGATTATCCAAATTAATCGGCCTGCCCAAAGAGTCAGCGGCCTGGAAAACCAGTTCGGCTACCTCCTGAGAGCCGCTTTCCCGCACGCCAATCGACGCTGCAGTTTGGCTAAGCAGCAAAAGGTTTGCTGCACTACCAGAAATTGCGCCGCCGGGATTTGTGGGATCCGTTGTGCCTTCAAGCGGGACCAACCGAATAGTCGTAACTTCGATTGTGCGGTCTGCAACCGCCAGTACCGAAGTTGATTGGTTCACAAAGCCGCTTTTCGACATTGTCAGGTCTACATCCATGGTGCTGTCTACATCAACCACGATGCTGTAGCGGCCAAGCTCGTCTGTTTCAGCGAGTTCATCCATCGGCAGCACGCGCACAAAGGCGTTAGCTACCGGGTCGTTGGTCACTGAATTGATCACCAGCCCCGTCAACGTAACCGGGCCCGACTCGCTACTTCCCGTGAAAAGATCACACCCGGCCAGCGTTCCAGTGATTAAACAAGCAGTTAATATAGCAGAAATGTAATATCTCATTAATCGTTACCTCAATGGGGCATTATCCAGTCGATCAACTAAAAAAATACTAGCGTGATTAGCGACGCAGACTTGACTTAGATTCTTCTTACTATCATTGAGCGTTGTCAAGGCCGCGTAAATATTATGAAAGGACGTCCCGGCCTACAGCACATTTAGTTTCTCGCTAAATGTCGAATCAAATCTTTACTGTTTCCTTCTTACCCTTAATGTGCTATCGCGAAGTAATAATTTGCATCAATAAAAATGCCGAATACTCTCATATGCATCTAAAAAGCCCTGGATCAATCAGATTTTGCTTTTAATCCATCATTTCACAAACCAAAATTACCACACCATTACCTTAGCATCCGCCTGATTGCGAGCGCGACTTCAACGGACAACCTGTTAAATAGTTTGGGAAAACCTGCATGCAATCTGCGATACAGACTACTAGGAGGCGATTAAGCCGGCTGCAACCTCCTGAATTTGCTCCCAGGCCGACGCCACATGCGCAAGCGTGGTTGTGCGGGTGCCAACGCAAAGGCGCAATGTATACTGCCCCGAAACTTTAGTATGCGTTAAATAAACTTTACCACTTTTGTTCAATGCCATCAGTAAATTCTCATTGATGGTATCATCTGCCTTCATTCGGAAGCAAACGAGATTCAGCGGCGGCGTAACTACAAGTTCAAACCGTGCATCTTCCCGCACCCAGTTTGCAAATGCCTGGGCAATGGCGATGTGTTGCCGCACGTATTGCTGCAACCCATGTACGCCGTAATACCGGATGACAAACCACAGTTTCAGGGCCCGAAAACGCCGGCCGAGTTGCACGTGCCAGTCCCGGTAGTCGATCACTTCGCCCGAAGCAGTTGCCTGATTACGCAGGTATTCGGGAAGAATACTGAGCGTGTCGATGAGGGCTTTGCGCTGGCGGACATAGAACACCGTGCAGTCAAAATTGGTCAGCATCCACTTGTGTGGATTAAAACAGTAGCTGTCTGCCAGCTCAAGTCCGTTGTTGATGTAGCGAAATTCTGAACACAGCGCGGCAGTTCCAGCCATTGCAGCGTCAACATGAAACCAGATGCCGGCCCTGTTGCAAATTGCACCAATTGCTGCAACAGGATCGATCCCATTGGTAGAAGTTGTGCCGACGGTTGCACACACAAAGCACGGGGTAAGGCCCGCAGCTTTGTCTTCTTCAATCATCTTGGCCAACGCATCTGGAATCATGGCCCGGGTTTCGTCAACTGGCACAAGCCGGACATTGTCCGCGCCGATGCCGGCAATCTTGGCGGCTTTCTCAATTGAAGAATGTGCATCTGCCGAGGTGTACACGACAAGTTTTCCGTTTCCGCCAGATTTGTTGGATGCATACCCGGTTGCCTGCTCGCGGCCGGCGAGCAACGCACAAAGCACAGCGCTTGATGCCGTATCCTGGATCACACCGCCGCCTGTTGCCGTGGATTTGAAGGCAGCAGGCAAGTCCATCATGTCTACCAACCAATCCAGTACATGGGTTTCCAATTCGGTACACGCAGGGCTCGTCGCCCACAGCATGCCCTGAACCCCGAGTCCGGCCGAAAGGAGTTCACCCAGAATGGCCGGCCCTGAAGTGTTAGAGGGAAAGAACGCGTAGAAATTTGGCGACTGCCAGTGTGTGACACCGGGCATAATGACCCGCTCTACATCAGCCATCATGTGCTCAAACGGCTCTCCCTCGAGGGGTGGAGACGCGGGAAGCGCCTTGCGTATGTCGCCGGGCGCCACATTGGATAGCACAGGATATTGCTCGATGTTTTCGTAGTAATCAGCAATCCAGTCGATCAGGGCTTTGCCTTGTTTGCGAAATTCATCGGATGACATGTGGAGCTGATCTGATTTGGGCATGCTAATATCAACCTGGTGGGCAATGACTTTGTAGATTCTTGTAGGGGATGTAAATAAGAAAAAGGCAGAAATGCTCCAAGCCGGCGGATAATTTCAGTTTTAACACCCTAGACAAAAAGACTGTCCCGAATAGCAAAGAAGTCAGTATCTTGCATAGCAAGCAAACCACGCCCTCAAATTTCATGATTGCCCACCTCATCCAAAAAGAATTCCTCGACAGCCTGCTGAATCGGCGCTTTATGTTGCTCGCTGTATTCAGTATGCTGCTCATGCCGATGAGCGCATGGATTAATCATGCCTACTACGAAGCCCGCAAAGCAACATTCGACAGCCAGTACGCGGAATTCACGACGGGCAACAAAGAAGAGACTATAAACAGGGCCTTCCGAGCGCCGGCCCCCCTTTCATTGCTTGCCAGGGGCAATGAACCCTACATGCCGATCTACTACGCATTCAACAGCACTGCCGCCGGCAACCAGCAAGACGCCACGATTCCAGGCAACATCGAAGCCCAGGACTTTGCAATCCTTTCAACCTTCGGCAGCTTTGATTTCCTTTTTCTCGTCCTGGTTGTTTTTAGCCTGCTGGCTTTGCTACTGGCTTTCGACATGATTGCCGGCGAAAAAGAACGCGGTACCCTAAAGGCAGTCCTTGCCAATGCGGTACCTCGCGACCAAATAGTATTTGCCAAATTTCTCGGTGGATTCGCCGTACTATGGATCACATTCCTGGTGGGCAGCTTGCTGCTGCTGCTTGTGCTCACACTGTTTGATGGGCAATTTCTACAGCCGGCCCTATTAACACGCATCAGCTTCGCGTTCCTGTGCGCCAGCCTTTTCCTCGCTGGTATCTTTGGTACCGGACTCATGGTCTCAGCGTTTTGCCATACCTCACGAACAGCGATCATTGTGTTGCTTGTAGTCTGGGTTATGATGCTGCACGTCATCCCAAAAGCCGGCGAGATGATTGCCGTCGCAGCCAAACCCGTGCAATCAGAACATGAGGTAAGGATAGAGCGACAGAAGATCATTACGGAAGAGCTGGCTTCTCTGGATGACAAAGCCGGCGAATTATTTACCGACATCACAGGCATATCAGCAGCAGAGAAAGCATTCCTCCATCTACGCACAACGGATCCATCCGTAAACGCATTTCGAGACGCATACCAGGCAGCATTCAAATCATCTAAACAACAACAAACCGACCGGATGCGGTCACTGGCCCAAGACTGGCAACGGGCGCGGGATGCGCAGCGATCGCTGGGTAACAGCATCGCCCTGCTCTCGCCGGCTGCTGCATTAACTTTCCTGGTTTCGGATGCCGCCGGCACCGGCGACCTGGCCTATCAACAATACAGAACAGCTGTTGCAGAACAATACCAGGTGGTAGACCGCGAGTACTTCGCTAAACTTGAAAGCAACAGCTACCGCATCAACATCGGCGGCGCGATGCTCTCTGGTAACTTTGGTGAAGAGGCTGCTACACCAGACGCCGTCCCGCCATTCACGGTGCCGACACCAGATCTGGGTACAATTGTTCAAACCAACACGTGGCCCATCATCACCTTACTGTTTTACCTTATCATACCGTTCTTAATCACCTACGCGCGCTTCTTGCGATATGATGTAAGGTGAGGAGTGAGGAGTGAGGAGTGAGGAGTGAGGAGTGTGTCTCGTCCTGCTATAGGTTTACAGCAAAGCAAGTAAACCATGGAAAAGCGAGTAATAAAGCGCTATAGTATATCATTCAAGAAACATCTAGTGGGAGAATA